>DATEKZ010000148.1:0-2547 GCA_035277185.1 Verrucomicrobiia bacterium | reverse complement strand
TCTTCCCGGAGCATGTCGCGGTACAAATCCGCGGCGCTGGTCGAGGCGATCACAAACCCGCGCAGATTCGCGCGCCGCTCCTCGACGGAACGCGGCTCCCGCCCGCCGTGATACACTGGAACGTACACGACCTGGCCGAGGCGCGATGTCTCGGTCCCCGATCCCAGACTCACCACGCCGGAAGAGACCGGCGCGCTGCGGTCGCACGCCCGCTGCATCGCCGCGAGCTGTTCCGGCTCGGTGCCCAGGTCGTAACCGATTCCATGCCTCGAGTTCGCCAGATGCGATTCAAAGAGGAGGATCGGGTAGTAAACCTCGCGCGGGCCCGGCGGCTGGATTTCGAACTCCGGCCAGCCGTTCGCGCGACTGGCCTTCAGGACTTCCGGCAACCGCTCCGCCTCGACGCGTTCGGCGTAACCCAATTCGAGCATGTTCGGATACTCCCGGTGCCAGACCAGGCTGGGAACGTATCGCTTCCACTTGGCGGGATTGACGGACTCATCGGCGTGAAAAAATCCCTGCAAACTCTGGAGGGCGCTGACGTAGTGGTTGACCCTCGAACGGAGCGCGCCGAAGGCGCTGTCCGTTTCCGTCTGAAAGCGGAGCCGGTCGCGGGTCGTCACGCTCTCCGCCACGCGTCGATACACCACCACCGTGACGATCAGGCCCAGCAGCAGCACCCAATACGCCGCCGCCATCCGGCGGAAATGATGATAACCTGTTACCGCCATTGCCATCGACTCGTAACAACAACGCGAGCGGGCGTAAATGCTTTTGTTTCCCGTTGCCAGGCGCAACGGTCTGAAACCCTGCGCCGGACTCTCTTTATACGCTGGTTGCGGATAACCTCAGATACGTCTTTCGGCGTAAGGCGGTTGGGCCCTTCGGCCGGAGCGCGAGTCTGCGACTCGCAGCTGGTTTCGTCAGCCAGCAGGTGCGCGGAACGATATGAGGCGCCTCGAGATTCGGACGTTGCTGCGGCTCGCAGAGCCGCGCTCCGCACTCGCCAAACTGCGCCCCAAAAAACGGGGGGACAGAATTCCCTTTCCTTCCCCGCCCAAAATCAGAAACGGTATTCTCTCGTCATGTCGCGCCGACAAAAGATTCTCGTCCTCAGCGATATTCACTACGCTGGCGACGCAGAAAAGCAACGCGTCGGTCACGAAACACAGATCATTTCCAACCCCGTTCTTCGGCTGGGGGTCAGGCTCTACCGGCACTTCATCTGGCAGCGTGATCCGTTTTCCCACAATCATCTGCTCGACGATTTTATACACCGGGCCGACTCTCCCGATTTCGTGGTAGGCAATGGCGATTACTCCTGTGACACGGCGTTCGTGGGGATGAGCGACGACGCGGCGTTCCAAAGCGCGCGGGAATGCCTGAACAAACTCCGCCTCCGTTTCCCGGCCAATCTGCAACTGACGATCGGCGACCATGAACTTGGAAAGGAAAGCCTGTTCGGCGGCCGGGGCGGCTTGCGCCTCGCAAGCTGGACGCGGTCCCTGGAATCCCTTGGACTCCGGCCTTTATGGCGGGTTGAAAGCGGCGACTACGTTCTTCTGGGTGTCACCTCATCGCTGATCGCCCTTCCGGTTTACGAACCTGAAACCCTCCCGGAAGAGCGAAATCGGTGGAGCGAACTGCGGGCGTCGCATCTGGCGGAAATCCGGGAGGCCTTCGCTTCGTTGAAACCGCGGCAGCGCGTGCTGCTCTTTTGCCACGATCCGACGGCGCTCCCGTTCCTGTGGCGCGAGGAGGAGGTGCGGCGCAAACTCGACCAGGTAGAACACACGATCATCGGCCACCTGCACTCGAATCTGATTTTATGGAAGAGCCGGATCCTCGCGGGAATGCCCGCCGTCGGCTTTTTGGGGACTTCGATCCGGCGAATGAGCGCGGCATTGAACGATGCGCGTCATTGGCGGCCGTTCAACGTGAAGCTTTGCCCTTCCCTGGCCGGCATCGAGCTGCTGAATGACGGTGGCTATTGCGAGTTGCTGATCGACGAAAACGTTTCCCATCGCGCCCGGTTCATTTTCCATCGTCTGCCCAGGGCAACACGAACAAACGGTTCGCAGATCAATCTGTTGAACTAAAGCAGAAAGCACACCATGACCCCCAAAGCGATCCTCGCCATATGCGTTGGATACGGGGCTGGAATCTGGTTTTCGTTACTGGCTCTCAGGAAACGGTCATTGATGAAACGGGCGCAACGCTGGCTGAGCGCGCCAGGACGGATTGTGGAATCCACGCTCTACAAGGACCCGCACCAAAACAGGACCCATTTCCGAATCCGCTATGAGTTTTCTGTCGGAGAGAAAATCGAGGGAGCGACTCCGCGGGTCTCGGGAGATTGGTTTTGGAGCGACAAACAGCAGGCGGCGTTCGTTTCACGCTTCGTTCCGGGACAACAAGTGGAGGTGTTCTATGATCCGCGTGATCCAAAGCAGAATTGCCTCGATAGGAACGACAACAGCGGGATTGCCGCCATGTGGGTGATCGCCGCCGGCGGGACTTTGCTGGCCTCGCTGATCGTGTGGCTTC
>DATEKZ010000147.1:0-2916 GCA_035277185.1 Verrucomicrobiia bacterium | reverse complement strand
GCTGTTGAAACATTGGACTTTGGACTTCGGACTTTGGACTTTGCGTCCGTCCATCGCCCGAAGGTGATCCTGCTCAACTCGCATGCAAGTTCCGCTTTGAGCGCGTGCGGATGCACGTCACCCATCGCGTGGAGCAACGTCACCATTTGTTTCTGGCCCGCTCTGACAACCCGGGGATTGGCATGTCCCGCCGCGGCCACTCCGAAGGCCGCGGTCAGGTCGAGATACTTCCTTCCTTCGGCGTCCCACACATGGACGCCCTGGGCGCGCTTCCAGACAATGGGCCACGAATCGTCCGGTTCAATGAACGTCACGTTGCGCGACTCGTATCTGCGCAGGAGATCGAGAACGCGGCGTGTAGTCATTTTTCTTAACTCAGACGCCGCGCTGATCCGGTGGCCAGATGAATTTGTGCATCTGCAATTGAAACCGGACGGGCAAGGCGTCGGCAATGATGCGTTCGACCAGTTCCTGGCGTGAAATGGGAGTTTGTCCGGCGGGAACTTTCTTCAGGGATTTGTCCTGCTGATGCGGTTCGAGCGGGCTTACCCACGAGAACAGGAGGGGACAAATGACCTCCAACCGATTCCCCGCGATCTGTTCCTTCGCCCAGTCGTAGTCCTCCTGCGTTCCAATGACGAACTTGATTTCGTCCGTGCCCTTGAGGTGTTTCAAGTTCTCCCAGCGATTGCGCTCCACCTCTCCGCTGCTCGGGCATTTCAAGTCCATGATGCGACGCACTCGCGGATCGACCGGCGCGATATCAAGCGCTCCGCTGGTCTCGACGAGCAGGGTGAAGCCGTCGTCACAAAGCGATTTCATCAGCGGAATCGAGTTGGGTTGAAGCAAGGGCTCACCACCGGTAAATTCAACGAGTGGCAATCTGTAGCAGCCGACGTAAGGAGGCTCTGACTCCGTATTCGGCGCTCCGCGTTTCGCGATTGGATTGAGCCTCCTTACGTCGGCTGCCACGAAGGGCAACGCCAGACTTCTCACCTCGGCAAGTATCTCACCCTCAGACATCTTTTTGCCCTCTCCGAAGGAATAAGCCGTGTCACAGTAAGAACAACGAAGATTGCAGGCCGTGAGCCGGACAAAAATGCACGGAAGACCGGCGAACGTGCTTTCGCCCTGAATGCTCAAATAGATTTCGTTGATGACCAGCGTGTCGGACATCGCCGTCAATGTCGTTGAATCGTTGAATCGTTACAACGTTGAAACGCAACCTGGGGCCGAAGGTGCATCAAAATCTTGAAGTTGCGCGGACATTCGGGCGCTGATTTTCCCCTCACCCCGGCCCTCTCCCTCGGGGAGAGGGAGCCACGACGCCGGCCTTCTGCTGGCGAGCGTCTTGGGTTCTCGAACGCCGCTTCGGTTGTTCTCTCTCTCTCTCTCTCTCTCGGGGAGGGGGAAAATGCAACCTCAGAGGATTTAACCACGGATTACGCGGATCACACGGATGGGAGAGGAATCTGGATCCGTGAAATCCGTGAAATCCGCGGTCAAAGAGTCGCAGAGAAATGCAACCTCGGACGCACCACACTCAGTGCAGACGGCAATAAACAGCGAGATGCGCCCGCGGAAGCCGGCTGTCGATTTAACGATTTAACGATTCAAGGATTCACGCTACTACTTCGCCCATGGAAATCTACGATCATCCAACCTTCCGCATGGCCTGCCGGCAGTTTGATCTCGTGGCGGATCATCTCCAGATCCCTGGTTCGGAACGTGACCGGCTCAAGTATCCCAAGCGCTCGATGACGGTCGCGTTGCCCGTACGACGCGATGACGGGCGGGTGGAGGTCTTCGCGGGGTATCGCGTGCAGCATCATCTCACGCTCGGACCGACCAAAGGCGGCTTGCGTTACCATCCCGACGTGACGCTGGGAGAGGTGGCGGCGTTGGCGATGTGGATGAGCTGGAAATGTGCGCTGACCGGCCTGCCTTATGGCGGCGCCAAAGGAGGCGTGACGTGCGACCCGCACAAGATGTCGGCGGGAGAACTGGAGCGGCTCACGCGTCGCTACATGCAGGAGATGATTCCCTTCATCGGCCCGCAAACCGATGTCATGGCGCCCGATCTCGGCACCAATGAGCAGATCATGGCGTGGATGATGGACACTTACTCGACTCACATGGGCTGCACGGTGGCGAGCATCGTGACCGGCAAACCGGTCGGCCTCGGCGGTTCGGTCGGGCGGCGCGAGGCGACCGGTCGGGGCGTCGGTTATCTCATCAATCGTGCGATGGACGTCATCGGTCTGGACGCCAACAAGGCCACGGCAGTCGTGCAAGGTTATGGGAACGTCGGCTCGGTGACCGCGTTTTCGCTGGCACGGTACGGGGTGAAAGTCATCGCCGTCAGCGATGTCAACGGCGGCATTTACAATCCGAAAGGAATCGACCTTTGGAAACTCGACCGGCACAACACGGAGAAAAGAACGGTCGTCGGATTCCCGGAAACCGAACCGATTTCCAACGAACAACTGCTGGTGACGCCGTGCGACATTCTCGTTCCGGCGGCGTTGGAACGACAGATTACCGGGGCGAACGCAGGGAAGGTTCAGTGCCGGATCCTCGCCGAGGCCGCGAACGGCCCGACGGCGCCCGAAGCGGACGTGATTCTGGATCAGCGCGCCGAGATTTTTCTCATCCCGGACATCCTCTGCAATGCCGGCGGCGTGGTGGTCTCGTATTTCGAGTGGGTCCAGGATCTGCAGAGCTTCTTTTGGACGGAGAGCGAAGTGGTGGATAAACTCTTTCGAATTCTGGAAGGGGCGTTTACGCAGACGCTGAACTTGAGCCGGAAACAAAAAATCTCGATGCGCCTGGCGGCGCTGAGTCTGGGTGTGAAACGCGTGCAGGAGGCGAAGAACACGCGCGGACTGTTTCCGTGATCGTTGACGCGGATTTCAG
>DATEKZ010000146.1:0-5041 GCA_035277185.1 Verrucomicrobiia bacterium | reverse complement strand
ATGGCCATCCGCTGCCCCAGCTTGCCTTCTTTTCCCACCAACCGGCTCAGGCGCTTCAGCTCGCTCGCCTGGCTGGCGTTCAGCGCAACGATCTCATTGAACGTGTCGGCGATCTTACCGTCCGTGCCCACCCAATCGGCCGGCAGGCGGGCCGAAAGATCACCGTTGCGGAGGGCCGTGAGGGCGGAAAGGAGCTGTCGTTTGTCCAGCGTGGCGTCGTCGCCATAGGCAACGCCCCGCGCTGCTGGAGCCGATCGGGAAGTTCGATTCATGACTTTGCTCATAATTCGAGGTTGTCAACCGGAACAATGTCTTCGGCCAGTGTCGCCCGGTAAAAGGGCGCCAGCCATGGGTTGCATCCCTAGCTCTTTTTGCTGCGGTCGGGCAAGGATTATTGCATGCGATCATGGCTCCGCGGTAGGGTCCAAGAATGCCCTTTAGACTCAGGGTTAACGTGCCACGGTGTCTCCTGGTGTCGAGCGCTCTGTGCGCGTTGCTCTTTTCCCAATCGTGTTCCACGCCCCCGAGCGCCGATCTGCAACGCCACGAATTCTCCGAGCCGCAGATGGGCGTCCCGTTTCGGATCGTCCTCTACGCAGCGGACCAGGAAAAGGCGACCTCATCGGCCCGCGCCGCGTTCGATCGCATCAGACAACTCAACGACATTCTCAGCGACTACGATGACAACAGCGAACTCAGTCGCCTGTCCAAAACCTCAGGACAGGGGCGCGTCATCAAGGTGAGTGATGACCTCTGGCGTGTGTTAATCCAGGCGCGGAAAATCTCGGAACAGAGCGACGGATCCTTTGACGTCACCGTCGGTCCGTTTGTTAACCTCTGGCGCCGGGCGCGTCGCGTGAAGAGTCTCCCCGACCCCTTCGTCCTGGCGGAAACACGCAAAGCGGTTGGCTATGGAAACCTTGAACTCGTCGCGACGGGACAAACGGCGAAACTCCTCGTCCCGAACATGCGCCTCGACCTCGGCGGCATCGCCAAAGGCTACGCCGTGGATGAAGCCTTGAAGGTGCTCCGCGCGCGCGGCCAGTCCCGGGCACTCATCGCCGCTGCTGGCGACATCGCCGCCGGAGATCCACCGCCAGGAAAGAAAGGCTGGCGAATTGAGGTCGCGCCGTTGGATGTCCCGAATGCGCCGCCGGCCCGGTTCGTCCTTCTCGCGAACCGCGCACTGTCCACTTCAGGCGACCTGTTTCAACACGTTGAGATCGATGGCGTGCGTTATTCCCACATCGTCGATCCGCGCAGCGGAATCGGACTGACGGACCACAGCCTGGTGACCGTGATAGCGCGCGACGGCACAACCGCCGATGCCCTGTCCACCGCGGTCAGCGTGCTCGGCCCGAAAGCGGGTTTGAAGCTGATCGAGTCAACGAAAGGCGCCGCGGCGCGCATTGTTCGCAAGCCGGACTCGCGGATTGAAACCGCTGAATCGTCGCGGTTCGGGAAGTACTGCGAACAGGAGTGAGATACGGATTTAGACACGGATTCCACGGATTTCCACGGATTGTGGGGAGACACGGATTTTGAACAGGAGCTAGCGGAGGAAACAGAGAACTGAATCCCCTCTCTGTTCTCTCTGTTCGCTCCCGTAGAGATTCGGATTCGTGCTAATTCGTGAAATTCGTGTCTGGGCGCGGTTCATTGCCGCATTTTCCTTTCCGCCGCGGCGCGACTCTCCCTACTCTCGCCGAATGTCGAGTGATGCAGAACGACTGAAAGCGACGCAAATCCTGGTGTTCGCGACGGCGCTATGGGGATTGAGCTTCCCTACGATGAAAGCGCTGACGGTCGCGCAGGATGATCTGTTGCCCGGTCGTTCGAGCTGGTTTCTTTCGTCGCTGTGCATCGTCTATCGCTTTGGGTTCGCGGCGCTCGTCATGTTCATCGCCTCCGCCCGCACCCTGAACAGGATGACGCGTCTGGAGCTTTCGCAAGGCCTCGGCCTCGGCCTCTTCGGCGGCGTGGGAATCCTGCTCCAAATGGACGGCCTCACGCGCACCTCGGCGTCCACGTCGGCATTTCTGACGCAGTGCTATTGTCTCATCCTGCCCATCTGGGCGGCCATCCGCGATCGCCAGTGGCCGAAACCCCGGGTATTCGTGAGTTGCGTTCTGGTGATCATCGGTGTCGCGGTGCTGGCGAAGGTCGATTGGCAACAGCTTCGCCTCGGCCGCGGCGAACTCGAAACGATCATTGCCTCCCTTTTCTTCACGGGCCAGATCCTCTGGCTCGAACGGCCCCGATTCGCCCGCAACAACGTCAACCACTTCTCCCTCGTCATGTTCGCGGTCATGGCGGTGGTCTGTCTTCCGGTCGCCGCGCTCACGACAAAACAACCTGCCGACTGGCTGCGCGCCTTCAATACGCTTCCGACACTGGGTTTCCTGGCCATCCTCGTCACGTTGTGCACGCTCGGGGCCTACGTGCTCATGAATCATTGGCAACGGCACGTGGGCGCGACGCTCGCCGGACTGCTCTATTGCATCGAACCGGTTTTCGCGAGCGCGTTCGCCCTGTTTCTGCCGGCGTTGTTTTCGCAATGGGCGGGCATCAATTACCTCAACGAAACACTCACCGCCAATCTGCTCATTGGCGGCGGCCTGATCACCGTCGCGAACGTGTTCGTTCAATTGCCGGCGGGCCTTTTCACCCGCCGCGCCGCCCCCAGCCGGCCGGTGCCGCAACAAGTCCCGTGAGAATTGGATCGGGTTTAGCCCTTCACGATGCTCCAGCAAGCCGCAAGAATCTCATCGAAACCGTTCATTACGCGGCTGGTGCCAAAATCACGGTCATATTTTCGCAACACCGCGCGGCCCTTCCAGACGCAACCTCATTTGAGGTCTGAAAAATCATCAACGAATCGTTCCGCCGAATACAGCGCACGCCAGCCCCCACTACCCATGTACCAACCGGACAATTCGCCAAGCCCATCCGCAGGCAGATTGACTACTTTTCCGTTCGAAGCGGTAAATGAGAGCTGGAGGAGTTCCTGGTCAATAGCCCGAAGCAGGTGAAACACGGTGTCATCCACAATATCGGGTATTAAGACACTCGCGATGGATTGAACGTTCCCACGATGACCCGCTTCCTTCCATCGCTTGGCAATGACATGGTGTACATCAGGTCGCAGGTTTCGGTCACTGCTCTGGATTGCAGCATCCCTCACTTGTTGAACAAGTATCTTCGCGAACTCTTCAATTTCGGGGCTTGGCATAAGTTTATCCTTCCAAGGAATTCGGTCTAGCCCAATCACTGCAAGCTGCAAGCACGCTTCAGTATGGAGCGCCACGACTTGCGGCCGCAAGTGGACTCCGCAGAAAACGATTTGCCAATGTCCCCTTTGCGCATACGCTTCGGAGCATGAAGACCCTGGTGCCTGCGCTCGCCCTGTTGCTCGCTGCATTCCGTCTCATCGCCGCCGAACAAACCGCTCATCCCGCTCTTCCACTCGGCTCTCCGGCGCCAGACTTCGATCTCCCCGGCGTCGATGGCCGCAACTATTCGCTCAAAGATTTCGCCGCCGCCAAGGTTTTGGTCGTCATTTTCACCTGCAACCATTGCCCCACTGCCCAGTATTACGAGGAGCGGATGAAAAAACTGGTCGCCGACTATAAAGACAAAGGCGTCGCCGTGGTCGCCATTTCTCCGAACGATCCCAAGTCCGTCCGGCTCGACGAACTGGGTTACACCGACCTAAGCGATTCGTTCGAGGAAATGAAGATTCGCGCGAAGCATCAACAGTACAACTTTCCCTACCTCTACGACGGCGATAGCGAGACCGCGTCGAAAGCCTACGGCCCCGTGGCAACTCCGCACGCCTTTATCTTCGACGCGGGGCGCAAGCTCCGCTACGTCGGCCGTATCGATGACGCCGAACGCATCCAACACCTCAAGGTGCACGACGCCCGCAACGCCATCGACGCACTGCTCGCGGGCAAGGAACCGCCCGTGCCACAAACCAAGGTGGTCGGTTGTTCGGTGAAATGGGCCGGCAAAGCCGATGACGTGAAGAAGTTCATGGACAAACTGGCGGCCGAACCGGTCGGTGTCGAACTGGTCGCCGCCGACGGGCTCCAGGCCCTTCGCAAGAACGACTCGGGCAAGGTTCGTCTGGTGAATTTCTGGGCGACGTGGTGTGGACCCTGCATCACCGAGTTTCCCGAACTGGTGACCATTAACCGGATGTATCGGCAGCGAGACTTTGAGTTCGTGACCGTTGCCGCGCAGTATCCGGACGAGCAAAAGGACGTGCTCAAATTCCTCCAGAAGCAGCAAGCCTCGAACAAGAACCTGCTCTTTGGCGAGCCGGACAAGTACAAACTGATCGAGGCGTTCGATCCTGGATGGAGCGGCGCCCTTCCCTACACCGCACTGATCAACCCGGAAGGCAAAGTGATTTACAAAAAGGAAGGAGCGATCGACGCGATCGAGCTTCGCCGAACGATCGTCGCCGCGCTCAACGAGCGAAAACCGTGGTGACTGAATATCGCCCTGCCGTTCCTCAGCCGGAATAAATGGAACCACGGATTACGCGGATGCCGCGGATGGGAAGAATCTGAATCCGTGAAATCCGTGAAATCCGCGGTAAGAAAGTGCAGCGAAATGCAATCCCTGGGATTTTGACCACGGATGGACACGGATTCACACGGATGGGAGGACGAACAATGAATCTCCCGTTGTTCCAGGAACTCACTCTTTGGTGAGCCAATCCTTGCTGGAGAATCTCTGTTCCGATCCGTGTCCATCCGTGTCCATCCGTGGTTAAAGTTCTTTTCTTCTTTCCACTGACCGGAAAACAAGCCGGCATCATCTCGCAACCGGCAGGCTGGACAAAGATATCCTGGCATTTGTCTGCATGAAGTAATTCGCCGACCAGTCGTTCGGGAATAGAATCACCGGATTCCGATCGATGTCGAACCCCAGCCGCGAACCGGTCGGCAGCGAGAGCGCCTCCAACTCCGGATCCTTCATCTCCGGCGGCAGCCAGCGCACCACCGTCCACGGCGCCTGTTCCAGCCGAGAC
>DATEKZ010000145.1:0-4728 GCA_035277185.1 Verrucomicrobiia bacterium | reverse complement strand
GGTGTCCTTGCTCTCCACGCTTTTGATCAGCGGCCCAACCACCCGCACCTGGAGCGGACGGCCTTTCCATTTGGCGGCCAGCGTTTGAAACGCGGCCTTTTCGTCGTCAGTGGGTTGCCGGTTACGCTGCACCAGTTGCGTCAACGGCCTCAGCCGAAGCACGGTTTTCGTTCCGCTGATGCGGAGTACAAAATCGTTTTCCTCCCTGGCGAGTTCGCCGTCGATGGTCCCTTCGACCCCGCGCAGCCGGGCTCCGGCGCCGGTGTCGCGCAGCGCTTTGGCCAACATGTCCAGGTCGGGTAACTGCCCATCCCTGGGCCGCAGTTCGCCGGTGCCGGCAGCCTTGTCGGGTTGGGGGGCCATCGACTCCACAATCTCAAGTCGCTGCAGACCTTCACGAACGATGACCCAGGGTTCGCCGATGCCATACGGGCTGTTCACATCAATGCCGAGCGTCAGCGAGCGGACCTGCGAATGTGTATTCGTCGCTGCCAGGCAGGCGAGGAAGATCGGATAGACAAAGCGCGAAGTCATAGAGACGGGAAGAGAGGGGAGCATGCCGGGTGCGCCCCTCCATTTCGGAGGTCATCTTGCCCGCGCGGACGCTTCGTTTGAGAAGTTGCTTTCACCACCGCCGTTCACCGCCGTGAGACGATAGTAATACGTCGTGCCGCTGGTCAGGCCGGTGTCTTGATAACTGGTGGTGGCAGCCAGTGTTGCGCGCACGGTGTAAGGACCGCCCGCCGTGGTTGAGCGATACACTTTATTTTGAGTGATCCCCGGTGACACGGACTGAATCCAATTCAGGTTGATCTTCCGCTTTCCGGACGGGCTCGCCGTGAGACTGGTCGGAGGGTTGGGCGGCGTGGGAGGCCCGCCGGAGTTCGAGAGGCGAACGATTCGGGCTACGGACGGGACGCCGCTGCCGTTGAGAATCCAAAGCAGATAGTTTCCCGGCGGGCAAAGATTCATGGCTGCGGGGGCCGTGATGTTCAATCCGCCGGCCGCCTGCGAGAAAGACAGAACATTGATGCGCTGGTCCCAGTTCTGGGCGTGAGTGAGCGTGCCCAAGGCCGTCCAGGTGACCTTCGTAATGCCAGCACCGTCCGGCGTGCCGACGAAAAACGTTTCGCCATGGCTGACGGCTGTCGGCGCCGAGGTGATCGTCGGCCTCGCTCCGTTGAACAAATACGGCGGAGAAAACACCTGTCCGTTGGCGTGATTGTCGCCGCCGGAAGAGAGCACGCGGCCATCGGGCAGGAGCACTGCCGTCGAATGATAACCGCGATAATCGCTTTCCGCAGCCCACGTGGTCCAGGTGTTCGCCGCCGGGTCATACGCGATGGCCGCCTTGGGACCATCCTCTGTGTTGAAACCACCCGCGCTGCTGCCGCCAGTGCAAAGGATGCGGCCATCGGGCAGAAGCGTCAGGTTATTCTGCCGGCGTGCCTGGGGCATTGAAGCGCGCGATGTCCACGCCGGACTCGGCGCGTTCAGGTCGATCATTTCGCAGGTGGCCGTTGGCGGATCACCGCCACCCGCCCAAAGAATCCGTCCGTCGGCAAACATCGCCGCCGAACCGTAGTTGTCGCGTCCGGGAAACAGCGTGTTAGCCACGGTGGTCCAGGAACCGGAACCGGCGGTATCGAGATAGCGTGAAGTGGACGTGGCAAAGAACACTCTGCCATTCGGCGCGAGAAATGCGCGGGGGTAGAGTGGCAATCCCAGCCGCGCGGAGGTGAGACTGCGCCAGGTGTTGTTTGAAATCTGGAAAACCTGCGGGAGATCGTTGACCTGGTGATTGGCGTCGCCCGAGGTGACGAGGATGTCGCCGTTGGCGAGGACGGTCGAACTGGGATACCAGCGACCGGCGTTCATGTTCGGCGCGCTGGTCCAGGTGTCGGCCACGGGGTCGTAGTAACTGGCGCTGGCGAGGCCGACGTTGTTCTCGATGTGGCCGCCGGGAACGAACAGGCGTCCGTCGGGGAAGAGCGAGTTGCCGGAACAAAACGTGTTGCGGCCCGGTTGGGCAGGGGTGGTGATCGCCGTTGTCGCCGGGTCCCACAGGCGCGTGTTGCCGCTATAGTCCCAGAAAATGATCTTGCCGGTGGGAAGCAGACACGTATGGACCGAAACGAACGGGAAAGGTTGCGTCGCGCCCCACTGACCGACGACGGATGGCTGACCGTGCGCCGGAGGCATCAGGATGGCACCCGCCAACAGCAGGGCCGCAACCGCGATTATCCTGGCAGCGATGAGCCGGCTGGGACAACGAAATGGTGGATAATTGACATTCATATCAGGCTCCTTTGTGATTGTGGCCGTACATAGATCGTTCCATTTGCGCAAACGGGGCGCCTTAACTGCGTCTGGATGGACACGAAGTATCGAAGAATCCCCAGGCGGCTGGCTATAACGATCCTGCTGTCTTTTTTAACTTTTCACGCATCGCGATTGGTCCTCGACCAATGGCGTCTGGTGAGAATTGCTGGAAGGACCCGGCGCCTTGCGCACTATTTTGGCGCTGTGCACTTACGCGATCACTCTCACCGACATATTCGTTCATGGAATAGCTGCGTACGCGCGGGTGGCGGGTACCCTCTCGAATGGCATAGGACCGATCTCCGGGACACTTAAAGACTGCCGCGCTTTTGAGAGAGGGCGCCAGTTGGGTCTTCTTTTCGTTAATTAACAGGACTGTGTTTGTCGCCTCGGAAAGCGGGCGGGATTGCACTTCGGTTTCGTAACTCATACCGCCAGACACCCAGTTTGCTTATGGTGGGGCAAATCCTGAGCCATAGTCCCAGTTCCTGGCCAGTCGGCCGGGGTCAGCACCGTGCATGATCCCGAGTGGCGTAGGACTGATCGCTCGGACACTCAAACACCGCGGCCGTCTTGAGATATGGCGCCAGTTGTGTTTGCCGCACATCGACCAACAGGGCGCTGTTCGTGCTGTCCGAGAGATCGCCAAAGAACACCAGCATCGTATCGTAGTGCATGGTCCCACTAACCCAGTTTGCCTTGGGCGCAGCGAATCCCAGGCTGAAGTCCCAGTTCCTCGGCAGCCGTCCGTGGTCACCGCCATACATGTGCCACGCCAAATGGAGCTGCTTCTGGTTGTTGATGCAGATGATCGTCCGCGCCTGGTCTTTGGCGTGAGACAAGGCCGGAAGAAGCAACGCAGCTAGAATGGCGATGATCGCGATGACGACAAGCAGCTCGATCAAGGTGAAGCCTCTCAAAGGAAACTCATTGGGGAGCCGTCGAATGGTCCGCGACCCAGTGAACGTCCCGATTGTTCGGCTGGTTGAGGCCAAAAATCCGAATTCGCCTCACGGGCTGAAGGGTCCGCTTGTCATGCCAACGATGCCTTTCCACGTGCCCGTCGGCAAAGGCTAGATTTACCCCCCGGTTGTGCCTGCTACCCGGAACATCATTCCAGCCCCAACCCCTTGAGTCGATAGCTCCAACCAGAAAAAAACCGTCGTTGATACTGTCTTCGTGCTCGTCGAGGAATACGAAGGCCTCGGAGGGTCCCAGCCGAAGGAAATCCTGTGGCTTGTAATAGTGCTCGACCCGAGGATCTGGGGCGGCGGAGATTTCGCCAACCCTTTCACTCATCGGGTCGCCGACATGTTCATTCATCGAGTAACTGCGCACTCGGGAATAGCGCGCACCGTCCCGGATGGAGTAGGAGTGGTCTGACGGACACTTGAACACCGCTGCGCTTTTGAGATAGGGCGCCAGTTGAGTTCTCTTCTCATCGAGCAATAATGCGCTGTTCGTCGCGTCGGACAATGGACGTGACTGCACTTCCGTTTCGTAGCTCATGCCACCGCCGACCCAATTGACTTCGGGTGGGGCGAATCCTGAACCATAGTCCCAGTTCCGGGCCAGCCGTCCGTGGTCGCCACCGTACATGTGCCAAGCCAGGTGAAGTTGTTTGAGGTTATTTAGACATTGGATAGTACGCGCTTGATCTTTTGCGCGACTCAAGGCGGGCAGCAACAGCGCCGCGAGGATGGCGATGATCGCGATGACGACAAGCAACTCGATCAACGTGAACCCTCTCAATCGTTTTCCGTTCGCCGCCATCTTTCGCGCCGAATTCATCGTAGATCTTCCGCGGAAGATACCTTGGCCGCCCGCGTGGCGGAAGTGGGTGTTTGAGCGCACACGGCAGCCCCTCACCCCGGTCCTCTCCCGATCCGATCGGGAGAGGACCGCCATATCTGATATGTCGAATATGTCGAGCGCTTCACTGCCGTGGCGACAGTACGAACGCTCGCGTCTGACTGTTCTTCACTCCGTAACCCACGATCCAACCTTCGCGGTTCACTCTCTCGGCGCTGGTGAGTACCCACCCATTGACGTCGGCCCGTTGCCATTGGGTGCCGGTCCAGACCCAGGTCTGCTCCGCCAGATTCAGCATGGGCTGTGAACCCGGGTTGCCCTGGTTGCTTACCACAAACGCGCGCCAAACCATGGAGCCTCCCACTTTCAACTTGGACTGGCCAACGATCAGGCCCTTGGCGCTGACGGCCAGCGCGATGCTGCGATCTCCGGCATCAAGGGTGCCCGCCCCGAGTACGCCAAGGTCGAAAAACCCAACGTTCCTTCCACTGACCGGTGCCTTGTAGATGGCTCGGTACTGGCCGCAGGGACAATCGCTGGCTCCGACGATCTCGCCGAGGTCGTTCATGTCATTGCCTTCGCTGGTGTGGGCTG
>DATEKZ010000144.1:0-8180 GCA_035277185.1 Verrucomicrobiia bacterium | reverse complement strand
CCTGGAAGAGGCGGAGGCCAACGCGGTGCAGACGGGGAGGACAGGGACAGATAATGACTAATGACGAAAACCGAATGACGAAAGAAACCCGAAGCCCCAAGTCCGAAAAAAGCGTTCGCGGCCTCCAGATTCGTATTTCGAACTTCGAGCTTCTTTCGGATTTCGTCATTCGACATTCGTAATTATGACGATCGACCCTTGGATCCTCACCTTCAGCGCCCTCACGGTCATCGTCACGATCTGGATGGGTTTCTGGTCGGCGAAGAAGTCGAAGACGGCCAGCGACTTTTTCGTAGCCGGGCGAAGCGTGAGCGTGGGTTGGAATGCCAGCGCCATCTCCGGCGAATACCTGAGCGCCGCGTCGTTCATGGGCGTGGCGGGAATGGTGATGTCCAGCGGTTACGACGCGTTGTGGTATCCGGTGTGTTATGCGTGCGGCTATCTGTTTCTGCTGCTGTTTATCGCCGGGCCGTTGCGGCGGTTCGGGGCCTATACGATTCCTGATTTTGCCGAGGGGCGGTTTGATTCGCCGCTGTTCCGGAAGATCGCGGTGGTGTTCGTGCTGTTCATCGGATTTTTCTACACGATGCCGCAGATGAAAGGGGCGGGGACGACGCTGGCCTACATCTTTCCGGGATTGCCGTATTGGGCGGGTGTCGTGCTGGTGGGCGCGGTCATCACACTGAACGTGGCGCTCGGCGGTATGAAAGGAATCACACTCGTTCAGGCCTTTCAGTACTGGCTCAAGATGTTCGCCATCTCCGTGCCCGTCTTCGTACTCATGACGGTGTATGGGCACTATGGCGAGCAGTTAGGGGTGATGACCGGGCTTCGAATTGAGTCAAGTTCAATCGATCCGCGCGTTGCCCGTGAACAAACTGGGCTCACGTTTGTTCATCCGATCAGAAACATCGATGTGCTTGCTGCAGCCAAGAAACCGCTCCCCAACAAAGCCCCCGAAGATGAAGTTTGGCTTTCCCCGTTTGGCCCGTTGACCACCAAGCCGGCCAAGGCCGCCGCCGCGACGCTCACGAACAACGCGCTGTTCATCGGCCGGATTCCGCTGCGCGCCGATCTCGCGCCGGATACCAAGATGACGGTGAACATGAGCGAGACGAACCTGACTCAGGCCCTCGCCACTTACGCGGAGTTGACCGGCCGCACACTCGCGCCGCGCAACACCGGACTGCTTGCTCGCATCGACGATTTCTTGGGCGGTCGATTGAGCCGGTGGAACCTCGTCAAACCCGTCGCCAAGACTCCCAGCGGTGTGTTCTATCATCGCGATGGCCTGTTCAGCGCCATCGAGGTCAAGGAACGGCTGGAAGCCGTGTTCAAAACCAACGGCATCGTGGTCGCGCCGGAGGGCGCGAAACATTTTCGCGCGATCAACGCGGCTGAATTTGGAGAGAAGGACGGCAGCCCGGCGGCAGCCGTTCAGAAGGCCTGGCTGCGATCGCACGAGAAGCCGCTCGCCCTTCTCTACACCTACTCGCTGATCATCGCCCTGGTCTGCGGCACGGCGGGGTTGCCGCACATTCTCGTCCGCTTCTATACCAACCCCGACGGCGTCGCCGCCAAGCGCACCACCATGTGGGTCATGATCCTGATCGGGGTTTTTTACGTCTTTCCGCCCGTGTTCGGTGTGATGGGGCGCAACCTCCTGCCCGAGCTTTACGCCGGCACCGGCGCGAAGGGGACGGACAAGGTGGTGCTGGAACTGCCACGGATTCTGAATGAGCGACAATCGGCCAATTCTCAATTCTCAATTCTCAATTCTCAATCTCCGTCTGGCTCAACCGACAGCTCATTGAGAATTGAGAATTTGGAATTGAGAAATGCTTCATTGAAGAAGCGCGGCATCCCCTGGGGCAGCATCCTCAGCGGCATCACCTGCGCCGGCGCGTTTGCCGCGTTCATGAGCACGTTCAGCGGCCTGCTCGTCTCCCTGACCGGCGCGTTGGCCCACGATGTCTATGGCCGGATGCTCAACCCGAAATCGACTCCCGACCAGCGGATGCGCATGTTCAAGGTCTGCGCCGTGCTGTGCGGCGGCGGCGCGATCCTGCTGGGGTTCCTCGTTGAAAAATTCGAGATCAACAAAATGGTTGGCTGGGCGTTTGCCATTGCCGCGACGAGTTATTTCCCGCTGTTGTTCCTGAGCACCTGGTGGCGCGGGGTCACAATGAAGGGCGCGGCGACCGGCATGCTGGCCGGCGGCACGCTCAGTTTGATAGCCATTGCCAGCACCATGTTCGCCGACCAGGCGCTGTGGGCGAAGGGTCTGGCCGACTTCTACGCGGGTCATCCGCTCCTGCGCATCCTGGCCGAGCAACCGGCGATCTGGGCCTTGCCGCTGGCGCTCCTGTTAATGTTTTTCGTCTCGAGGCTTACGAAGGCGGAAGTGCCCTCCGACATTCGCATGAAGATGCTCGTGCTCCACGCGCCGGAGAAGCTCGGTCTGAAGCAGGAATATATTCAAGAGCATCAACACGGGCACTGACCGCGTTCAGTTGCCTGCTAATGAGACAGCATTTGCCTCTGGACTCGACACCGGGTCTGGACAGTTCTTCCAAAGAACCCTCGGTCTCGTGCCGGCGTCGAATGGAGTGACCGGCTGAAATCAGGGCCGATTACGCGTCAGGACGGAATTCGCTTAAGACTTGATCACACCGGCAGGATAGGTGCTCGCAACGATGCGCTGCCCGGAAAACCGACCTGATTATGAATACGACGGCGAGTCGTTCATACGGAAAATCGTCTTGCGATTTCGGATTCGTACTGGCGGAGGTCGTGATTTCAAGCGGGTTGGCGGCGATGCTCATTACAGGCCTGGTCTTCGGCTACCTGCAGACGGCCGCCCAGGCCGAGTGGTCGGCCTATTCGTTGGCCGCCCAATCGCTGGCGCAAGAGCGCGTCGAGCAAGGGCGGGCCTGCGCGTGGAACCCCTTCGCCGTGCCGCCCATCGATGAATTGGTCAGCAGCAATTTTCCCGTCCAGGTGAAAATCCTCGACGTTCCCTCCTCGGGGACCAACGCCGTGCGTGCGGCCAACTTCACGACCATTGCGACGGTTTCGACAATGCCGCCGCTGCGGATGATCAAGGTGGACTGCGTCTGGTCGTTCATGGATCGCGGCATGTTTACCAACTCCGTCGTTACTTATCGCGGACCTGACTGATGAATATCCGAACTGACCGGCACTCGCGCCATCCGGCGGCCGGGCTCGAAGGGAGAAGCGCGTTTACGCTGGCCGAATTCGGCGTCAGCGTGGCCCTCTTCCTCCTCGTCCTTGTGGGAGTTCTGTACAGCCACCTATTCGGGATGCGGGCCTACGAACTCGCGAAAACCAAGCTGGGCGCCAACGGGAGCGTCCGTTCGGTGATCAGCAGATTGACCGACGAGATCCGCTCTGCCGCGGCCGTCCAGGTGGGCACGGGTGACCTCTGCGCGTTTACCGTCGCGAGCACGAACACGCCGCAACAGGGCAACGCAATTCAGATTTACCCGACCGAAGACACCAATCGTTTTATCCGTTACTACCTCGATTCCGCACAACAGAAGCTGAGACGGATTACGGATGGTTCGGTCGCATCGATGGTGGTGGCCAGCGCGGTGACAAACCAGGTGGTCTTCACGGCCGAGGATTTTTCGGGCCAGGTCCTGACCAATCATGAGGACAGCCGGGTGATCGGATTCACTCTCCACTTCTACCAGTTGCAATACCCGGCCGTGTCGATCGGTCCGGACAGCCTGTATGATTTTTGTCAGTTTAGCGCCAAATACGCCCGGAGATCCAAGTGATGCGCGTGCCGACAGCAACGCCTGGACCGGGAGGACGGCGCGGAGGTTATGCTCTGGTGCTGATCCTGACGCTGGTCGGGGTGAGCCTGCTGGTGTTGGGCAGCGCGATGCTTTGGAGCATTAACGAAGGCCGGTTGATCGAACGCAACAATCAGTATTTCCGTTCGGTCGCCGCCGCCGAGGCGGCCAGCGAAAAAGTGGTGACGGAAATAGCGGCTGATTATCACCTGTCCGGAGAACCCTTCGTTCAGGGCAGGCTCGATACCTACCGTCTGCGCGTCCCAACACCGGGCGAAGACAACTATTGGGTGAACTACCAGTTCGACAATGGCCAGGGCGGACTCGACCAGACCTTCGTAAAACGGAACGCGGACTGGACGTACGTTGATCTCCCCAGGCCGTTTAATGGCCTTCGCGGCCTGGGCACCACCTATCGCGTGATCTCCAATGCGCGTGAGGTGAATTCGCCCTACGCGATGACCGGCGCCGTCAGGCAGGACGTGCAACTCTCCTCGATCCCGGTCTTTCGATTCGGGATTTTCTACGCGTTGGACCTGGAGATCCATCCTGCGACCAATTGGACCTTGAATGGATGGACCCACAGCAACGCGGACATCTACTCTCAGCCGGAGAGCAGCCTGACGTTCCAAAAAAAAGTAACCGCGGTTGGCCGGATCAATTCGAACAAGAAAACCGGTGACCCGTTGGTTCGCGGTTCCGGCGCCACCACCTTTCAAGGCAAGCGTCAGTCGGGAGTGAATTCGTTGCTCGTGCCCCTGGGGCTCACCAACGCGCCGGCCAGCTTGCGCGCGCTGATCGAGATCCCGCCGGTCGGCGAACCCGTCACCTCGCCCCTGGGCGCACAACGGTACTACAACAAGGCCGACCTGATTGTGGTGATTTCTGACACAGGCATCGTCGTGAAGGCGGGCGCGACCAACGGTTTTTTGATCCTGCCCTGGTTCAACCCGGCCCTGACCACTCCGCAGGTGAGCGATTTCATCAACACCAATATCTTTTTCTATGACAAACGGGAGCAAAAGACCGTTGCGGCAGTGGACATCGATATCAACCTGTTGCTCGCCTGGAACCTGCTCAACGAAACCTTGCGGCCCATTCTCGGCGGCAACCTGAGAATTCTTTATATCGCGGACCTTCGAACCCAAACCGCCGGCACCCAGACCGGCATCCGCCTGATCCACGGCCAGACGCTCTTGCCCGAAGGGTTGACCATCGTCACGCCCAACCCGCTCTACGTTAAAGGGGATTACAATCTACCGGTTTCCACATCCGTGCCGGCTTCGTTGGTGGCTGACTCGGTGACGGTGTTGTCGGAGAACTGGGACGACCTGAACGGGCATCTGGCTCTGGGCGGTATGTTGGGAACTCGTGTCGCCGCCAACACCACGGTGAACGCCGCGATTCTGACGGGCATCGTGCCGACCGGGGGCGGTTCCTACAGCGGCGGCGTAGAAAACCTGATCCGGTTGCTGGAGGATTGGACGGGGAAAACACTGACCTACAACGGATCACTGGTGGCGATGTTTGAAAGTGTCATTGCCGTCGGACCCTGGGGCCAGCCTGACACTTACCTTCCCCCGGATCGTCCCTGGTCGCACGACACGAATTTCAACGACTTTACCCGGCTCCCGCCGGGCACACCGCATGTGCAAGTTGCCTGTCGCGCGGCGTGGGAAACCATTCCCCCGAACTCCTCGGCGTTGTACTGATATGATGCGCTCCTGGCACCCGCTCATTCTCTCTTGCATCAGTGTGTCCCTGTTGGCCGGCCGTTTGCGGGCAGGCGACGACTTCCAGGTATTCGCGCAAACCCGGTCGATCCCTGAACTTGGCAGGACCACCAACTGGGTGATTGCAACTGACCGCAACCGGTTCTCATTCGTTCCTCCGGGCGGCTGGGCGATCCAGACGTCTCCCGATGAAAAGAAGATTGTCCTGCTGCCACCTGACCGGAACGGCAACATCGCCATCAGCGTCGTCGAAACGAACACGACTCCGGCCTCAAATCATGGACGACCGAGGGAGAGAGTTGCCCGGAAATATCCGCAGGCAAGAGTCGTGCGGGAGTCGGATTGCTACACCGCCAGCGGGCTGGCGAAGGTCCTCGATTGCCAGATCGAATTCAATGAAGGCCGGGCAACGTCGGCGCTGCGGGTGGTCTTTCTCGACTGTCCTGCGGCGGAGGTGGAATTCTCAGTGACCGCACCTGCTCCTGCACTTGATCGAAACCAGCGTGCTCTGTCCAGTCTGCTCAACAACTTCCGCGTCGAGCCGGCCCCGGTTGCGGCTCCAGCTTCCCAGGCCAAAGAACCTTCCCAGCCGTCCAGTCTCTCCGAATAGCTGTTCCAGGGGAACCCACCCCGACTCTTGATCGCGTATTGCGGCCATGAACCGATGCCGCGTCCCGCCGCACGGAGCAACGCCCGGCGAGACGCCTGCGCTACCGTTCAGCCGGTTCATGGAGAGCCCTCTTTCGTTTTTCCGCATGCATTGGGACCATGAACCCATCGCAATCCCCCTCACCCGTCCCTCGGACCAACCCTCTCCCCCAATCGGGGGTGAGGGGGGCGAGATTCAATGGGAGTCGGCGCACTTTGCAAAGTGTGCCACGGTCCGTGTTCCTTTGTGGGCTCTCCTCCGCGGCGTTCACTTCCCTTCCGCTCTTTGCCCTTTGCTTCCCGAAACCTCACCGCTGCTCCAATGCTCGCGTATTGACCATCATCGTCCGGCTTGTCAGTCTGTCGCCCGAAGATGAAAACTCGCCGCATGTGGGTTTGGATTTCCTTGTGCGTCGTCGGCCTTGTCGGGTTGATCGTCCTTGGCCTTGTCGGGTTGATGCTCTACGGCTTCTTTGAGGTCCGGAAATTCGAGCGACTGACCGACACACGCGACCTGCGCCAACGCACGGGGCAGCTCGCGGAAGGTTACCTCGCCAAACGCTCCGCCGGCGCGCTGGTCGTCGGCCTCGTCCAACAAGACAAGCTCTTTACCGCAGGCTTTGGCCGCGTCTCCGCCGCCAACGCGGTCGCGCCGGGCGCCACGACGATTTTCGAGATCGGCTCGATCACGAAAGTTTTCACCGGCATCGCGCTGGCAAAGATGGTCACCGACGGCACGCTGCGGTTGGAGGACACGATCGAAAGGTCCTTGCCTCCTGGCGGTGAGTTGCCCCTGGCGTTGCGTCCAGTCACACTCGTTCAGCTCGCCACACACACTGCCGGCCTGCCGCGTCTGCCGGAGAACCTCCATCTCTCCGATGCGCGCGCGGACAATCCCTACATCCGGTACGGAAGCAAGGAGCTGTACGAGTACCTCCGCACGGCAAAACTCAGCCATGCGCCCGGCAGAAAGTCCGATTACTCGAACCTCGGCGCCGGATTGCTCGGCCACATCCTCGAGCTGCGGGCCGGAAAGTCTTACGAACAGTTGGTGCGTGAATCCATTTGCGAACCTCTCGGCATGCCGGATACCACGATCACCCTTTCCGCCGCGCAAAGGGAGCGTCTGACTCCCGGTCACGATCCGGCGGGCCAGGTCGTTCCGAACTGGGACTTCGCGGTGCTGGCGCCGGCCGGCGCGTTGCGTTCGTGCGTTGGCGATCTGTTGAAGCTCGTTCAGGCGAGTGTCGCCACCAACCATCCCACGCTCGGAAGGGCGCTGGCCTTCGCGCAACAACCGCACTTCAAGTCATGGATCGAAACGGTCGGGCTTGGCTGGCAGATTCAAGAGACGACGGAAGGGTTGTGCTTCTGCTGGCACAACGGCGGCACGGGCGGATACGTCAGCTTCCTCGGCTTCGATCCAAAGCATCAGACGGGCATTGTCTTGCTCTCGAATTATGGCGACGCGATGGGCGGGGACGACACGCTGGACAAAATGGGAATGGAACTCCTCAAACTGGCGGTAAAAATCTCCTGGGAATAGGCCGGCGGACCGTGGCCGTCAACCCAGGGTTCAGCAACAGCGGGCAACCTGAAGCCAGCCGCATTGAATTTTCTTCCCGGCACCCCGTCAGAACTCCCGAATCAACATTACCAACTATGAGATCAAACCTTCCTTTCCTTGCGCTTGCCCTCATTGCCGCGGGCTTGACGGGTTGTGTCGGTGTTAGCATTGGCTCTCGGCGTCCGCCCGATCCGCCTGCGCCGCCGGTCATGGTCACGTCCGCAGATGCCGCCACTGTGGCGGAAATCGACGCCGCCGCGCGCCTTTCCTTTGATTCCTCCCGATTGCAGGCGCTGAACCGCATTGCGCAACGCGACGATCTCAACCCGACGGCACAGGTCCATCTCGTCAACGTGGGGTATCGCTGCCTGAGTTTTGAGAACAGCAAGGTCGCGCTTCTCCGCGTTGTGA
>DATEKZ010000143.1:0-3735 GCA_035277185.1 Verrucomicrobiia bacterium | reverse complement strand
GAACCCCGTTCCGACCCCGGCAGCAGCGCCATGCATGTCAGCGCGGGCTCGGGCGGGAAGAGATTTGGCGGCCTGCACGTCAAGTGGAGGACCTTCCCTCGGAAGGGCGGCAGGAAAACGCCCCGTTTGCCGCCAGGACGGGAGGTCTTCGATGCGGACAAGATTGGATTGAAGGTCGTTCTGCGCCATTGGCGGCGGGGGGATCGCTTTCAGCCGATCGGCATGCAGCAGTCCGTCAAATTACAGGACCTGTTCACGAATCTGAAGATCCCGCGAGCACGGCGCCATCAACTGGTCGTGGCCACGACTGCGCACGGCGAACTTTTTTGGATCGAAGGAGTTCGCATGGGCGAACGTTTCAAGCTCGATCATCAAACCCGCCGGTGCCTGGAGTGGAAATGGCGTCGAGAATCGGTGGTTGCGGGGCGGGAAACCGCATGATAGTTTGGCCCGAACATACAGTGATTCAAATGTCTGAAGACAGGAACAACGACAGCGGCAAGAACGAGAAGAAGGGCAGCGAGATTCGAGTGCCTCCGCGAACCTGGCTGCTCTGGATCGGCATTATTGCGTTGATCCCCCTGCTCTGGAAGTTCCACGACCGGGTGGAGACCAAATACAAGGTGCCGAGCTATCCGGAATTTGAAAGTCTGGTAACCAACAATCTCATCGCCAAGGGCGTTATTAACTACAATCCCCAGTCCGATGATCTCCGCGAAATCACCGGGAAGTACGTTCAGATCGGTCCCGCCGGTGAACGAACCGAGGTGCCGTTTCGCATCAAGATCCCGCTGCTTCCGGATTTGCACAAAAAGATGCTGGAGTCGGGCAAATTCGAAACCGTGGAGCCAAACACGTTGCTGCTGGGAATCATCTATTCCCTGTTGCCCTTCGTTCTTCTCGCCGCGCTGATCTGGTTCTTCCTCATCCGTCAGATCAAGATGGCGGGCAAAGGCGCCCTCAGTTTCGGCAAGAGCAAGGCGCGGATGCTGAACAAGGAAAAGAACCGCACCACGTTCAAGGACGTTGCCGGTGTCGAGGAGGCCAAGGAGGAGGTGTCCGAACTCGTCGAGTTTTTAAAGGACCCCAAGAAATTTCAAAAGCTGGGCGGCCGCATTCCCAAGGGCATTCTGATGGTCGGCGCGCCGGGCACGGGCAAAACGTTGCTGGCCAAGGCCATCGCCGGCGAGGCCGACGCCGCGTTCTTCAGCATCAGCGGATCGGACTTTGTGGAGATGTTCGTTGGCG
This sequence comes from Verrucomicrobiia bacterium, assembly GCA_035277185.1. GTDB lineage: Bacteria > Verrucomicrobiota > Verrucomicrobiia > Limisphaerales > AV2 > DATEKZ01. Next base: position 2,487 of record DATEKZ010000143.1, on the reverse strand, counting down.
TCGGGGCCAGCCGCGTCCGTGATATGTTCGAGCAGGCCCGCAAAAACACACCTTGCCTGGTCTTTATCGACGAAATCGACGCCGTCGGACGGAGCAGGGGACACGGGCTGGGCGGAGGGAATGACGAGCGTGAACAGACCTTGAACGCGCTGCTGGTCGAGATGGACGGCTTCGATACCCAGGAAGGCATCATCATCATCGCGGCCACGAACCGGCCGGACGTATTGGATCCCGCCCTGTTGCGTCCGGGACGATTTGACCGCCAGATCACCGTCAATCTTCCGGACGTTCGGGGGCGCGAGGCGATTCTTAAGGTTCACGCCAAAAACGTGAAGCTGGAACCGGGCGTTGACCTCGCGGTGATTGCCCGCGGGACACCGGGCTATTCGGGCGCCGAGCTGGCCAATCTGTTGAACGAGGCAGCCCTGCTCGCCGCGCGAATGAACAAGAAGGCGATCGGGATGAAGGAGCTCGAAGAGGCCCGCGACAAGGTTCGCTGGGGGCGTGAACGACGCAGTCTCGCCATGACCGATGAAGAGAAGAAATACACGGCCTGGCACGAGGCCGGCCATGCCCTCGTGAACGTGATGCTCAAACACACCCACCCGCTTCACAAAGTCACGATCATCCCCCGCGGACAGGCCCTCGGAGCCACGATGTCCCTTCCAAAAGACGACGTATGGAACCGCCGTCGCAAGGAAATGCTCGACATGGTCGCCGTGACGATGGCGGGGCGCATTGCCGAGGAGATCGTCTCCGGCGACATTTCAACGGGGGCCGCCGGTGATATCCAGCAGGCCACGTCGCTGGCGCGCGCCATGGTTTGTCATTGGGGCATGAGCGACAAGCTCGGCATGGTCCAGTACGGTGACAACAACGAATATGTTTTCCTTGGCCGGGAAATGATTCGCAGCAAGGACTACAGCGAACGCACGGCCCAGGAAATCGATGCCGAAGTCAAAAAGATCATCGATGAAGGATACAAGGTTGCGAAGGACATCATCGACGGCAATCCGGACAAGCTGGAGTTGATCGCCAACTGCCTGCTCGAGTACGAAACGCTGGATGGCACGCAGGTCGACGAAATTGTGCGCACCGGCAGGTTTACTCCGCCGCCGCCCACTCCGCAGGTTGACCCACCCACCGGTGCGCAGGCGGCCACTCCGCTGCCAGAGGTCCCGAAGCCGTCCCCGCCCAAGCTTGATCCGGGTCTCGGGACGCCCGCGCCCGCGACGGCGTAATTTTATCGGGCTGATCCAGTTGCGGATTGGCCGGCGCATCTCGCAAGGTTGACTCCATCGCTCGACCGTTTAGCCTCGCCGCATGATTATCGCTCCCTCCCTGCTGGCCGCCAACTTCGGCAAGCTCGCCAGGGAAACAGCGCGGGTTGAGAAAGCAGGAGGGAAATGGCTGCACCTGGATATCATGGATGGGCACTTCGTGCCGAACATTTCATTCGGCCCGGAAGTCGTGCGGGTATTGCGTCCGCTGACAAAAATGTTTCTGGATGTGCACCTCATGTGCTCGCGGCCTGAGATCCTGCTGGAGCCCTTCGCCAAAGCCGGCGCCGACCAGATGATCGTTCACGTCGAACTTGGCGATCGCGTGACGCCGCTGTTGTGGAAGATCAAGTCGCTGGGCAAAAGGGTGGGGCTGGCCATCAACCCTCCCACGACGATGTCGCACGTCGAGGCGCATTTGAAACAGATCGATTTACTCCTGGTCATGACCGTGAATCCCGGATTCGGCGGGCAGCCGTTCATCACGGAAACCATCCCAAAAATCCAACAGGCCGCCGCATGGCGGCGGGGCAGGGGCCTGAAATACCGGATCGAGGTGGATGGTGGAATCAACTTTCAAACGGCGGGTGATTGCGCCCGGGCCGGAGCGGACACTTTTGTGAGCGGCACCGGACTTTTCGGCAGGCGCAACTTTAAGGCGGCGTTAAAGAAGATGCGGAGAATCGTCGAGTTGGAAGGGCACCGCTCCCCTCACAATATGGCCGATCGCCTGATCTGAAACGCCCTGAATTGTTCACTTGCTTCGCTCCGAAAACGCAAGGGCTTGCTTATGGCACAGATTAAATTCGGAACGGATGGATGGAGGGCGATCATCGCTGAAGATTTCACCTTCGCCAATCTCTCGCGCGTGGCTCAGGCGGCCGCGGATTACTGGAACGCCAACCCTTTGGCCGACACAAACAGGAAGGTGGTGGTGGGTTATGACCGCCGATTTCTTTCAGATCAGTTTGCGCAAAGGGCAGGCGAAATCCTGGCCGGAAATGGTTTTGACGTCGTGCTGACCTCGGAACCCTCTCCCACACCCTCGGTGTCGTTCGCCGTCCTGGCGCTCCAGGCCATCGGCGGCGTGATGATCACCGCCAGCCACAATCCGGCCGCCTTCAATGGCTTCAAACTGAAGGCCCATTTCGGCGGGTCCGCCGAACCGGTCATGTGCCAGGCCGTGGAGGCGTTGCTCGACAAATCG
>DATEKZ010000142.1:0-4335 GCA_035277185.1 Verrucomicrobiia bacterium | reverse complement strand
CGTAGAAGTTTTTTCAAGCCTATCCGGCTGCGGACGCTCTGCGGCCTGGAAGGCCGCGGTCCGAACGAGCTACTCCGTCCAACAACCGCGACTCCACCGTTTTCCAGTACCCCGATGCGCTCGAGGCTGTGAATCAGACGTCCCACTAACCGACAGCCGCCAACTCCTGCCATAACAGCGCGCCCATCCGCATTCCTTTCGCAAACGCGTCCAGGCTGAACTTCTCGTTCGGTGAATGCGCGTTGTCATCGGGCAGGGCGAGGCCGAGCATCAGGGCGTCGGCGCCGAGGATTCTCTTGAAATCGGTGACGATGGGAATCGAGCCGCCTTCGCGCAGCAGAACCGGTTCATGGCCAAACGCCGCCTTGAGCGCGCGCAATCCCGCCTGGGCCAGCGGACTGGTGGGCGAAACCAGGTACGGCTCGCCGCCGTGACCGCCTTCAATTCCCAGTCGAACGGTCGGGGGACAAAGGCCCTTGAGGTGTTGTGCGACCAGCTTGCGGATGCGTTCCGGTGTCTGATTTGGCACAAGCCGGAACGTGAGCTTTGCGCTGGCCCAGGCCGGGATGATGGTCTTGCTCCCTTCGCCCTGGTAGCCGCTCGTGAGACCGTTTATTTCCAGTGTCGGGCGTGCGGCGCGTTGTTCCTGCGGCGTGAAGCCGCGTTCGCCAAAAAGCTTCGGCACACCCAGGGACTTCCGATAGGCGGCTTCGTTGAACGGGATGCGGGCCAGTTGCTTCCGCTCGTACGCTGAAAGCGGCGCGACATCATCGTACAGGCCGGGGACTGTGATTCGTCCGTTTTTATCGCGAAGCTGCGCGAGCAATCGGCAGAGGGCCATCGCCGGATTGTCCACGGTGCCGCCGTAAATGCCGGAGTGCAGGTCGCGTGATGGGCCGGTCAATTTGACCTCGAGGGCGACGATGCCACGCAGCGCATAAGTCAGCGCCGGATGTTTCAAGTCCGGAATCCCGGTGTCCGAGATGACGATGGCGTCACAGCGAAGGTCCGTCCGGTTTTTCCTCAGGAACGGCGCGAGGTTTTTGCTGCCGACCTCTTCTTCCCCTTCGATGACGAACGTGAGGTCGCACGGTAACTCTGTATTCGTCTTCAGATAGGCTTCGACGGCGTTGAGATGGGCGAGGTGCTGGCCTTTGTTGTCGCTCGCGCCGCGGGCGAAGAGGGAGCGGCCCTCGATGCGCGGCTCGAACGGCGGCGTTTTCCAAAGCTCAAGCGGTTCGGCAGGCTGAACGTCGTAGTGGCCATAGACGAGAAAGCGCGGCTTCTTCGAGGAAGCGGCGCGGGCGGTCCGGGCGATGACGACGGGATTGCCGGCGGTTTTGCACAAGCTCGCCTTCAGGCCGATGGACTCGCAACGATCGACCAGCCAACGGGCGGCGGCCTCGGTGTCCTGGCGATGATGGCTTTGGGCCGAGACGCTGGGAAAGCGGACGTAGTCGGACAATTCGCGGACGAAACGCGGTTCGTTGGCTTCCAAATAGTCGAGGACTGCTCGCATCGCAGTTATGTATCAGGTCGGTTCGTGGAAGCAAAGAGGGAACGCCGAGTTGTGTTTATTCCGATTCAGTGAGATGAACCGTTCGCTCTCACTTCGGCACAGCAAGCGGGCGCCGCGGAAAAATTGGAGCCCTGTTAGAACCCCCGGCGCGCGCGTGTCACCCTCTCCTCCTCGATCGAGGAGAGGGTTGGGGTGAGGAGTCGAATTCCACCAGAACTGTGCCGGGACCCCGTGATTCACCCTGCCGGAACATTTGCCGACGGGACGGAGCTCCAACCGACTTCTCACCCCTCACCCTGACCCTCTCCCCGTTGAGGGGAGAGGGGATGCCAAGCGGACCCGACACAGCGTTCGTGAGTCACCGAGCAAGCGTCGCGCGGGTGCCGCGCATCACGAATGACGGTTCACGTTCTACGCTCATTTCTTCTTTGGCAGGAGATCGAACAGACCGCGCTTCGGCGGCGGGTTGGTGCCCGCAGGCGCGTTGGTGTTCGTGCTGGTTTGTTGTCCCTGGCCCGTCAATAGATTGCCGACGCCTTTGAGCAGGCCGCCGGTCTTTTCGTCGACGTTGATGAATTTTTCCGCAACGCCGACGCCGGACTTCAACACCATCCCGCCTTGGGCGAGCCTGTCCTGTTTATAGTCCGGCTTGCCGATGGTGCCGACGACGGTCACGAACGTCGGGAGTTTAGCGTAACCGGGTTCACCACTCGATCCGCCGCCGGACAAAGTCAATTTCTGTGCGAGCGACTGAGTGAGCCAAAGCTCGACAGGCATGTTCAACGGAGAATTCGTCAACACGTCCGCCATCGGTATGACGCCGGCAACGTTGGCCAGGAAGGCGGGGCTGCTCACCTTGCTTTGCTTCAAATCGATCTTGCCATCGCCGAGATTCACCCGCACGTCCACGCCCGTGATCGGCGATTGCATGATTTCGGGAATATTCAGAAGGGTGGCGATGAGATTGAGATTGATGGGGATGAACAGGATTTTGGTTTGGGACGGGACAATTTTAACGTTCGCATTGGTGAGGGCGAAGCCGACCTGACCCGTCAGGTTTTTTTTCAGGCTGGCGTCCGTGGTTCCCGCACCTTTGATCTGGGCGTTTGCCAGGATCGCCCCTTTGTATTGGCCGCGCGACTCCGGCATAAAGCTGTTCGCGATGGGCTCGATTGGGATTTTGTCCGCGGTGAGGCCCACGTCGTAGATCCAGCCTTTGACACCGAGGTCAAGGTCGGCCCTGGCCGTCAGCGGCGCGCCATTCAGACTGAGTTGACACGGGTTCAACATGACTTTGCCACCGTCCACTTTGGCATTGGCGACGAAGTTCGATACCGCGATCTCACGGAGGAACAACCGGTCAATCTTCGCGTCAAAGGTGAACTGTTTGAAGGGCAGCGAAACCGGGTCCGGCTCAGCCGGTGGGGAAGACGGAGCGGTCGCTTGTGTCGGGACGGGTTTGGCTTGTTCCGGGGCGGTCGATTTGGGCGGGCCCGCAAACAAATCGTAATACGGCGTCACGTCGAGCGATTCTGCGCGCAAGGTCAGCTCACTCGGGGTCGCGTTGGTTTTTGCCAGGTCGATCCTGCCCGCCAGTTGCAACTGGTTCTTTGCGCGGTCGGTCGGCGTCAGGCCCACGAGAAGTTGTTTCAAGATCAACAGCTCCTTTCGCAGCGTGCCATCGGCCTGCACGTCCACCGCCAGCGGCGTCTTGGGAAGTTTCTTTTCAGGATCTTCCACGACGAGGTTGGCGAGCTTCAGTTCGGCCTTCACGGCCGACTCGCCTTGCGCGTCGTAGCCGGCGCTGCCTTTGCCGTTGAGAGAGACTGAAAGGAGACGGTTCGGCGCCAGGGCCGGGCTGAGGATCGGTCCCAGCGCGTTCTGGTTCAGGTCAACGATGTTGAACGTGAACGCGCCGGCATTTTTCGTGAGATCGTACTGGCCCGTGAGATCAAAGGTGCCGCCGGATGCAGATCCATGACGGATGGCCAGCGCCAGACGACGGATCGATGCCACGGCCTGTTTGATCTCGATACCGTAATCCACGGTCGCCTGATAGTTCTGGAACTGGGAATCGCCGTGGCGCGCGGTCAGGTCGGTGATGGCTAAATTCCCCGACACGTCGGTCGCGCCGGCTTTTTGCGAGCAAAGACCCGTGAACTTCAGTGTGCCGGCGGACGCGGTCAGTTGTGGAATCGACACCTGCTGGAGCAGTCCCGGCAGATTCGCGTCGATGGTAATCTGCGCGCCCAAGTCGCCCGTGGCGCTGTAACTCGCCGAACCATTCGCGGAGACGAGCGATCGTCCGGCGCTGTCGATCCCCAACGAGTATTTGTCCACCACGACGTTCTTGAATTCCTCGACGCGCGCGGTCGCCTGGGCCTGGACGTTGACGCGGTTCACCTTGTTCGAGCCGAACGCGGCGGTCAGTTCTGTAAGCTTCAGCGTTGTATCTGCCTTCAATTGCTTGCCGTCCTGTTGAGCGGCAATGTTGACCTGCGCATCGACGACGCCGGCCGGCGGGTTGTCGCCCAGGAAAGGCCGCCAGTCTGCGAGGTTCAACTTGTTGATCGCCAGTTTGAGTGATGATTCCTTGAACCCCGGCTGGGCCTGTCCCCAGGTCAGGTTCATCGGGTGGTCCAGTTTTGCCTGGAGCAACTCCGATGATCCTTTGCGTCCCATCAGGTTGAGCTTTTGGATCAGTGCCGTCTTGTCATTGAGATTGACGGTGACTTGATAGTCGAAATCCAAGTCGAGCGGGGGCGTGGCTCCGGATTCCATCCGTACGCCGAGCTGCCGCCCAATGAGCTTCCCAT
>DATEKZ010000141.1:0-2891 GCA_035277185.1 Verrucomicrobiia bacterium | reverse complement strand
CAACAAGGGCCATTTCGCCGCCAAGACCGGCCACGGCGACGTCATGAAGATCCCGGACGGAGTTCTCGCCCAGGCCAGACAGAATGTTGAAAAACTCGGCTTGCGCGCCCTGGTCGTCGTCGGCGGGGACGGCTCCCTGACGATCGCCCAGCAACTCTTCGAGTACGGCGTGCCCATCATCGGTGTGCCGAAGACCATCGACAACGACCTGGAGGCGACCGTGATGACGTTCGGCTTCGACTCCGCGGTGGCCTGCGCCACGGATGCGCTTGATCGTTTGCGCACCACGGCCGAGAGCCACAACCGGGTCATGGTTCTCGAAGTGATGGGCCGCTATGCCGGTTGGATCGCGCTGCATTCCGGCATCGCGGGCGGCGGCGACGTCATCCTGATTCCGGAAATCCCATTCAACTACGATCAGGTTTGCGCGAAAGTTTTGGAGCGGGACCGGGCTGGAAAGAAGTTCACGCTGGTCGTCGTGGCCGAAGGCGCGCGCGAACAGGGAAAAGGGTTTGTCACTGCGAGCGAAGGCGGGGCTAACCGCGAAGCCAGGCTGGGGGGCGTTGGCGCCGTGGTGGCCGCGGAAGTAGAGAAGCGGACCGGCAAGGAAACCCGTGTGTGCGTGCTCGGACATTTGCAACGGGGCGGGGGACCCACGACGTTCGATCGATTGCTCTGCACCCGCTTCGGCGCGCGCGCCGTTCAACTCATCGTCGAGGAGAAATACGGTACCATGGTGGCGCTTCGCCCGCCTGACACCGTGGCGGTGAAGATCACGGAAGCGATCGGCCGCATTCGCTCGGTGCCCCTCGCCGGAGATCTGGTGCAGACGGCCCGCGCGCTGGGGATCAGCCTTGGAGACTGACGTGTGCGCCGTTCATGGGCCGGGTGAGCGCGGTCCCTGACCGCCCTCCAAGCGATGTCCTTTCAGTCAGCCGACGGGAGCGATTGAGAATTGAGAATTGAGAATTTGGAATTGAGCCATTGAAGAACGATTCGCCTCAGCACGAGGGCTCGTGGGGGCTGCGCCAATGAGCCAATTCTCAATTCTAAATCCGCTCTCTATGAACCGCGCCCCCTCACCCATCCCTCTCCTCCGATGAGGGAGAGGGTGTCCGCAGGAACCGGTGAGACGGGGTACCCACAGCGTCGCTTCTGGCAGAGTTCAGGACCCTCAAGCCTGCAAGAAAGTGAGATACGTCCTTTTCGGGGCCGGCGCGTTTTGTTTTGTCGGCCAAGGCAAGCTGTGGCAAAAGGAATGCGAATGATGGTTCCCAAGTCGCGGATTCCAGCTCGCTGGTTGTTGTTGGTGCTTCTGACGCCGTTCATGGCATCGTCGTCCAGCCTGCGTGACAAGGGCCGCGAGGTCGTGGATCTGCCTGCGGTTGCGACTGCAAAGGGTGGGACGTTCGACCTCAAGACGGCCGACGGACTGCGAGACCTCATTCGCGCGACCGAGGCGCGCATTGAACTGTCGGAAAGCCGGGAGAAGGAATGGAACGAGGCGCGCGAGCGCATGCTCGAGGCCCGGCCGCTCGCCGAAATGTCCCGGACTGAGTTGAAGAATTATTTCGACGAACCCCTGGACGGCTTGTCCAGGCGCGACCGGCGCGGGTTAAAGGAAATTCGCCGATTGGCCGCAGCGCTGCTCGAAGCGGGGACTCCAGGACAACGAGAAGGTCTGGTCCGTCTGATTCAGGAACTCGCGGCGGCGATCAATAACAATCGTCGCGGTCCTGCGCCCGGGAGCCTGGATTTTATCGAGGTGCCGTGGATGTTTTGGGAACAATGGCGGCATCCGGTGGCACGGGGACAGACAGCGGCTGGCAATCTCCAGCGGAGCGCCGGTGAGGATCTGAGCCGATACGATCCCCAGGGTTCCACGGTCTGGCGTCGTCCCGCGTCGATTCGCGATCAGGATTTGTATCACGGTTTCGGCCGGACCCGGTTGCCGGGCTTTGAAGAGGGGATTTGCGAATACCTTGCCCCCAAAACGAGCTACGGTACGAATCCGGGTTTTGTGGTCGGGTACGGCCGACAGGAGATCAAGGTGAAGTTTGCTGAAACGGCGTCCGAGCCGTTCACCGCGCGCATCTTCTGGGCGCTGGGCTATCATGTCGATCCAACCGATTACACGTCCCGACTGAGAATCCGGTACGACCGCCGGTTGCTTCGTGAATTCCATTTTCGCAGGGAGATCAAGACGCATTTCTTTCTATTCGGATTTGTACCGATTCACACGATGCGATTACAGCGGCGCTACGATCCGTTCGGCTACATCGCGGAAGCGGTGTTGAAGGACGGCGGACGCATTTCCGGCACGGAACTGAAGCGACGGCTGTTTAACGACGCCGGCCTCGAATATCCCGAGGACTTTCCGGGGAATTTCAGGACGGAGGTCGAAAGAGAGATTGACTACCTTGTCACGGTCCCGGCCAACATCCAGGTCAAGGACGCGGGCGTGGATCCGATCGGCCCCTGGGATTTCGGGCAACTGGGGCGTGAAAAGCTGAGAGAACTGCGGGGGATGGCGTTGCTGGCGGCCTGGCTGGGTTGGTACGACTCGCGATTTGAGAACACCCGGCTCAAGATCGTCGAAGCAAACGGCCGCCGTGAACTGCTTCACTATTTAAGCGATGTCGGCGGCGGGTTGGGCCGGGGCGCCGGGTTCTATTCGGGGCGCGGCGAACTTCCGAATGAATTCGAGTGGACCTTCACGCGGGGGCGGATTGTCCGCGGGAAGGGAAGAATGACAACGCCGTTTTGTATCACGGGCTTCAAGCCGATCGCGGACACTCCCGCGTTCAAGGAAATGACCATCGACGACGCACGCTGGATGGCGCGGTTGATCGCACAGTTGACGGAGAAGCAGATCGTCGAGGCACTGGTGG
>DATEKZ010000140.1:0-4604 GCA_035277185.1 Verrucomicrobiia bacterium | reverse complement strand
GGGGTGCCCTACGCGATTGAGGTCTCCAGCGATCTGGTGACCTGGACGCCTTTGACCACGTTGACCGCTTCGGATGGCACATTGAGCTTCGTCGATTCCGAAGCCCGGAACTTCACGCAGCGTTTCTATCGAGCCAGGCAGCAGTAACACAAAGACGCATCTATCCGGTTCAAACCGCGAAACACGCGAAATACGCCAAAAAGAGAAAAGGCTGGACCGTGATTTGCCAGAACGAGAATTGCAGCCCTCGAAACCTGGCAAAACAAACCTTACCGGGTTTGTTTTCGCGTGGTTCGAGTATTTCGCGGTGGCTTCAATCGGATGGTTTCCGCGGAGGGAGTTCAGACAAGGGGCGCGCTTCTCAAAGCGGATTTACGTTGATCGAATTGCTCGTGGTCATTGCCATCATCGCGATTTTGGCGTCGCTGCTTCTCCCTGTTTTGTCAAAGGCGAAGGAAAGGGCCCGGCGGGTCAAGTGCATGTCCAACCTTCACCAATTCGGCATTGCTCACTCGCTTTACGCCGACGAAAACGCGGGCGTGCCTCTGGAAACCTGCGAGATCGATCAAAACGGCCCCTCTCGCCTCCCTCCGGTGGTCCTTCTCTGGCGGAGACCTGACGCGGACTATTTCAGTGTTGAAGCGCTGGCCCGTTACCTGCCGGGTGTTCGTGCTACACCCGGAGACGTGGACATTGGCGGTATTTGGTGGTGCCCCAGCACGCGGATCGATAACAAAAAGGAGGTCATGGACGTGGTCAATTTCTGGGGCTACTTCAATTCGTGCTACAGTTACTTCGGGCGTGTCGATCTCTGGCGCCCGGGACAGGCAGTCGCGCCTGAGGAGCTGACGGCCAAAGAATTGCGAAGCGACCGTCTGTTGATGAGCGACGTGCTGTGCTGGTGGGACTACGGTAAACTTTGGAGTTACAATCATGGGAAAAAGCCTGGCATCCTCCAGGATTCGGGTCCGCCTGGATTCGACGGTTTGAGCCAGCTTTACGGTGACGGCCGGGTCGTCTGGAAACCAGCCAGGCAGTACGATCTCCCAAAAGTGTATTCAAGAACAGCAACGAACGGCATGGTGAGGGCGACGGTGGGAGGAATTACTTTTTACTGAGCAACCCTTCGATCTTCCTCTCCCCTCACCTTCAATCATACGGCGTGCGAAACAAAACGTTGCGCCTCGCCGCGACAGGCACCTGCGCCGAACTTCGTCGCATTTATGTCCAAAGCCACTAAGCTGACGCCGTGACTGCGACCCTTTTCGTGCCGTGCTTTGTGGACCTGCTCTATCCGCGGGTCGCCATCAGCATGGTGCAGATCCTCGAACGCCTCGGTCACAAGGTGGAGTATCCGGAAGAACTCACCTGTTGCGGACAGCCTGCGTTCAACTCGGGCTACTGGAACGAGGCCCGCGCCGTGGCCGTCAAGGTGTTGGAACGACTCAAGAACGCCGAGGCCGTCGTCGTCGCCTCCGGTTCGTGTGGCGCGATGCTCAAGGTGTTTTATCCCGAGCTCTTCGCAAAGACGGAACACGCGGAGGCGGCCGGGGCGCTTTCCGCGAAGTGCTATGAGTTTTCCGATTTCCTCGTCACGAAGCTGGGTGTCACCGACGTCGGCGCGCGGTTCCCGGCGAAGGTCACCTTCCACGACGGTTGCCACGGCTTGCGTGAACTGGGAAAGAAGAAGCCGCCGCGCGAGTTGCTCGCCCGGGTGCGCGACATCACGCTCGTTGAGATGAAAGACGCGGAGACGTGCTGCGGCTTCGGCGGAACGTTCGCGGCAAAGTTCCCGATGATCTCCACGGCAATGGGTGAGGTGAAATGCGAGTCGGCTTTCGAGACCGGCGCCGAGTACATCGTGTCGAACGATTCGAGCTGCCTCATGCAGGTGCAAGGGTTGCTCGATCGGCAAGGCAGCCGGGTAAAAACGATCCATCTCGCCGAAGTGCTGGCCCGGTCATGAAGGCCTTTGTCGATCGGTTCAAGGCACAGGCGGAACACGTCGCGCGCGACCTGCGCCATCGCCGGCTCATCCAGACCGCGCTCGGCAAGTACGAGGTCCAGCGCGACAAGCGCAAGGCCGCCTTCCGCGATTGGGAAGCAGCCCGCCAGCTTGCCGCCGGGACGAAGTGGGACGCGATCAATCATCTCGACGCGCATCTCGTGGAATTTGCCGGCAAACTGGAGGCCCGCGGCACTAAAGTGCATTGGGCCGGCACCGGCCAGCAGGCGCGCGACATCATTCTGGGCATCGTTCGCGAGAAAAAGGCCCGGTCGATCATCAAATCGAAGGCGATGACCGCCGAGGAAATCCACCTGAACGAGGCACTGGAGCACGCCGGGTACGAGGTCGTCGAGTCCGATCTCGGCGAATACATCGTCCAGCTTCGCAAAGAGGCGCCTTATCACATTGTGTTCCCTGCGATGCATCTCACGCGCGACGAAATCAGCGATCTTTTCCAAAGGGAACTCGGCAGCGCGCCCACGGACAATCCCGAAGAGTTGACCATGATCGCCCGCCGCGCGCTCCGGAAAAAGTACATCACGGCGGACATCGGCATCACCGGCGCAAACTTCGCCATCGCCGAGACGGGCATGGTGTCAATTACCGAGAACGAAGGGAACGCGCGGCTGACGGCGGCGCTTCCGAGAACGATGATCTCATTGCTGGGCATTGAAAAGGTCCTGCCGCGCCTGGCTGACCTGGCACTGTTCCTTCCGATGCTCGCCACCGCCGGCGCCGGCCAGGCCATCACGTGTTACAACTCGCTTTACGGCGGTCCACGCCAGCCCGGCGAGTCGGATGGACCCGAGGAATACCACGTGGTCCTGCTCGACAATCGTCGCACCGAACTGCTCGCCGACGCCGAGCAGCGTGACGCGCTTCATTGCATTCGTTGCGGCGCCTGCCTCAACGTCTGCCCGATCTATCGCAACGTCGGAGGGCATACTTACGGGACGACCTATTCCGGTCCGATCGGCTCGGTCATCACGCCGCATCTGCGCGGTTTGCAGGATTGGAAGCATCTTTCCTCGGCCTCGTCGTTATGCGGCGCCTGCACCGAGACCTGCCCCGTCAAAATCAACCTGCACCATCACCTGCTGCACAATCGCCGCAACGCCGTCCGCCAGAAACCGGCATTTCTTGAAGGTCTCGCGTTCAAGGCGTTCGCGTTCGTGGCGAATCATCCGTCGCTTTACGAAACCGTGCGCCGCATCGGTCGATGGCTCCAGCCGATGCACCGGCTGGTGAAAGGCACTCGGCTCGACCCCGCGCATCCGTGGACGAAGACCCGCGACCTGCCTCCGATAGCGCGGCAGAGCTTCCGCGAATACTGGAGGACCCGGAAATGAGCGAACGGGAAGACATTCTTTCGCGCGTCCGCGAAGCGTTGACGGTTGCCGCACCGTTTCCTGGAGAACACGATCATGGCGATTATTCCGTTCAACGCCAGGTCGTGCCCCGCTCCGCGGCGATGGGCGCGCGCGAATGGTTGCCGCCCGTGGGTCCGACGTTTGAGGATCAGGTCAAGGCTTTCGCGGCCAATGCGGTGGACCTCAAAGCGGATTTCCATCTGCTCGACGGACCGGAGGCGCTCGCGCCGCTGATGCGACAGCTCCGTGACGCCGAAGGCTGGAAGCGCGCCGCGTCACATGAGGGTGACCTGACGAAAAAGGCCTGTGACGCGCTCGCGCTGCCCGTGCTCCTGACCGACCGGCCTTATGACGTCAACGAACTGGAATCCTGCGACGTGGCAATCACCGGGTGCGACGCGCTGGTCGCTCAAACCGGCAGCGTGCTCGTCACCGGCCGAAGCGCAGGTGGCCGGGCCCTTTCGGTGCTGCCGCCGCACCACGTGGTGCTCGCGCGGCGCGACCAACTGGTGCCGGATCTGCCGGCTGCCTTTGAGTTGTTGCAGCGCCGGTACGAGGGCAACTATCCGAGTTTCATTTCCTTTATCACGGGTCCGAGTCGAACGGGCGACATTGAGCGCATCCTCGTCCTCGGCGCGCATGGTCCCAAGAAGTTGACCATTGTTTGCATTTAGCTTGAGCATCTCGCACTGCGATTGCCCCTTATCCTTGGATACTCCATGAAGGTAGCGCAGGCGTCCCGCCTGCGCTACGCGGCACCCGTTCCCGGTTGGATGACGACGCCTGGTTCAGGGTCCCAATGCATGCGAAAAAACGGAAGAGGGTTCTCCATGGACCTGCGCATCTTGACTGCCTCAGGCAAAGGAATGGGGGCAAGGGAATAATCCTTGGCAATGCACAAAGCCGTCCTTGTCCCAGAATTCCGTTGCCTCCATTCCCTTGCCCTCTCCGCCCCGCACGCGAAGCTTTCGAGGAGTTCTCTCCCCGGAGCAAGCGGCGCCTACGCTTCTCTCCCTCTCCTCCTCGACCGAGGAGAGGGCCGGGGTCAGGGGGGCGGGAGTCGAGTCAGGAGTTTCTTTAGAGTGGTTTCAAGGATTCTGTGGCCACTGCAAGAGCCTGGTGCGTACGAGCCGCGCGTCAGCGTCATGGACTGCGGCAGCCCTCTGCCGCTGTGTGTTGCCAGCCTTACGAGGGAAAAGCGGCAGAGGGCTGCCGCAGTCCAAAAC
>DATEKZ010000139.1:0-5533 GCA_035277185.1 Verrucomicrobiia bacterium | reverse complement strand
TCAAGGATCGGTCGGGTGCGATCTGGGCGGGCACCGCCGTTTCCGGACTGGTCCGCTTGCAGAATGGCAAGGCAACCACCTACACGATGCGGGACGGCCTGCCCGGAAATCGGGTGGACCTCATTACCGAAGATCAGGAGTCGAATCTCTGGTTCTGCACGGGCAACGGAAAACTCGTCCGGTTTCGCGACGGCAAGTTTACTCAGTTTGGCAGGAAAGATGGGCTGTCCGACGACTGGATCCTGTGCTTGCGCGAGGATCGCGAAGGCAATTTGTGGGTCGGCACCGCCTTCGGTGGACTGAACCGCATGCAACCCAGGCGGATTCTGGGGTACTCCGTCAAAGACGGGCTGGGCAATGCAAACGTCTGGTCCATTTTCGAAGGCCAGAACAACACGCTCTGGATGGGCACCGACGGCGGTCTGGCTCGATTCAGCAAGGGAAAGTTCACCCACTTCCTGCTCGGCGACGATCCCACGAACAACGTCGTCAAAGCGGTTTGCGAGGACCGCGGGGGAACCGTCTGGGCAGGAACCAAGGAGTACGGCTTGAACCGTTTCCGCAACGGACGGATAACCCACTACGGCGTGGAGGACGGCCTGGCTCATTTCCAGATCAACGCCCTCTACGAGGACCGCGCCGGAAACCTGTGGGTCGGAACCCATTCGGGTCTGAACGTGCTGAAAAAGGGCGCCGTCGTCCGGAAATACACGACCGAGGACGGGCTTTCGACCAATGACGTGCGGTGCATCTTTGAGGATCGAGGCGGAAATATCTGGATCGCCACTTATGGAGGCGGACTGAACCGTCTGCGGGACGATCGCTTTACCACATTTACCACGCGAGACGGCCTCTCGGATAATTATGCGTGGACGATGTACGAAGACGGCGATGGGGTCCTTTGGATCGGCACGGAACGGGGCCTGACCCGCCTGGAGAACGGCAGGTTTACGGCATTTACCACGAACGAAGGCCTTTTCGACAACGTGGTGAACGACATCCTGGAAGACGACCGGAACAACCTGTGGCTGAGTTGCAATCGTGGCATTTACCGGATCCGAAAGCAGGAGTTGAACGATGTTGCCGCCGGCAAAGCGCGTTCCGTTCACTACGTCTCCTATGGGACGGCCGACGGAATGCTGAGCAGTGAGACCAACGGCGAGAACCAGCCTGCGGCATGCAAAACGTCCGCCGGCAAACTCTGGTTTCCGACCACGGACGGCGCCGTGACGATTGATCCGGGCAAGATCGCCAACAACGAATTGCCGCCGCCCGTCGTCCTGGAAACCGTAATCCTGGACGGCGAGAGCCTGGCGCCGCACCGGCCGGTCCGGCTTCCCGCCGGTCGTGGCAACGTGATCGAATTTCGCTACACCGCCAACAGCCTGGTGGCGCCCGACAAAGTCCTCTTCCAATACCACCTCGATGGTTGTGACAACGAATGGAGGGATGCGGGAACGCGTCGCGTGGCCTTCTACACCAATTTAAGGCCGGGGAATTACACTTTCCGGGTCAAGGCCTGCAACAATCACGGCGTATGGAACCACGACGGCGCGTCGTTTTCGTTTTACCTGGCGCCCCATTTTTACCAGACCTATCCCTTTTACGCCCTCTGCGCCCTGAGCGCCATCCTCGCCGGATACGGACTCCACCGGGTACGCCTCAGCGTCGTCCGAAAGATTGAAAGGTTGGAGCGGCAGCATGCGCTGGAGAAGGAGCGAGCCCGCATCGCTAATGAAATGCATGATGATCTGGGTTCCAGCCTGACCCATATTGCACTGCTCGGCGAACTGGCCCGGCGCGAACTCCCGCACAGCGACCGCGCGGGCGACCATATCCAAAAGATCACCACCACCGCCCGCGAGGTGTTCCGCGCCATGGACGAAATCGTTTGGGCGGTGAATCCCCGCAAAGACACCGTGGACAGTCTGGTCGGATACCTTTGCAAATACGCCGAGGACTTCCTCCGCCCGGCGGACATCCGCTGCCGGCTCGACTTGCCGGAAACTCTTCCGGCCTGCTCGCTCTCCACCGAGGAACGCCACAACGTTTTCCTGGTGTTCAAGGAAGCCCTGAACAACATCGTCAAACACGCGGCGGCAACCGAAGTCTGGATTCGCGTCACCATTGACCCTTCGAGCTGCCTCATCGTGGTGGAAGACAACGGACGCGGCTTTCGCTCCGATTCGGCCCGGCCGGACGGCAACGGCCTGCACAACATGGAGGAACGTCTCAAGGCCATCTGCGGCCGCCTCGAATTGCGCAGCCAGCCCGGTCAGGGAACCATCCTGAAAATGTCTGTCTTTTTGGGGCCGCCGAAAGAACACCCGACGTTGAATTGACGGCGACGACGCCATTCCGAATGTCCCTCAGAGTCTCGATTGTGGAAGACGACGACCCGGTGCGCGAAAGCCTCACCAGCCTGATCGACGGGGCGGCCGGCTTTCGTTGCGTCGGCGCCCACCGGAGCGCCGAGACGGCCCTGACGATGGTCCCGCTGGAAAAGGCCGACGTTGTTTTGATGGACATTCACCTCACCCGTGTGAACGGCATCGAGTGTGTCCGCCGGCTCAAGGCGATGAATCCGCGGCAGCTTATTGTGATGCTGACCGCTTACGAGGATGACGACCTGATCTTCCAGGCGCTCAAAGCGGGTGCCAATGGCTATCTCCTCAAACAGACCTCGCCCGCCGACCTCCTGACGTCCATCAGAGAGGTCCACGATGGCGGCGCTCCCATGTCGAGCAACATCGCCCGGAAAGTCATCCAGTCCTTTCACCAGAGCAAGCCCTCCAGTGCGCCCACGGAGGATCTCTCTCCGCGCGAACGGGAGATTCTCAACCTGATCGCCAAGGGTTACACGAACAAGGAAATCGCCGAACGTTTGCACATAGTTCTCCAAACGGTTTGCACTCACGTGCGGAGCATCTATGGCAAACTCCATGTCCGCTCCCGATCGGAGGCCATCGTCAAGTATCTCCGACGCTAGGCAGTGGCTCAGTTTGGCGGGGCGAGGCTGCCGACGAGCCGGCTCGCGAGGACTACCCGGCAAATTTCTTCGCCACCATCGTCGCGTTATGCCCGCCGAAACCAAAGGAGTTGTTGATGACGACGTTGACCGTCATCTCGCGCGCCGTATTGGGGACGTAATCCAGGTCGCACTCCGGATCCGCGTGCTCGTAATTGATGGTCGGCGGAACGGCGTTGGTCTGGATTGCCTTCGCGCAGAGCGCCATTTCCACCGCGCCCGCCGCGCCGAGCATGTGACCCGTGGCGCCCTTGGTGGAACTGACGGCCAGCTTTCGCGCGTGCGCGCCAAAAACCGTCTTGATGGCCTGGGTCTCGCAGATGTCGCCCTGCGGCGTCGAGGTGCCATGGGCGTTGATATAGGAAACGTCCTCCGGCTTCAGGCCCGCGGAGCGCAACGCCATCTTCATGCAACGGGCCGCGCCTTCGCCTTCCGGCGCCGGCGCGGTCAGGTGACTGGCGTCGGCCGTGTTGCCGTAGCCGATCATCTCGCAGTAGATTTTCGCGCCGCGAGCCTTCGCGTGTTCGAGTTCCTCCATCACAATCACACCGGCGCCTTCGCCCATCACGAAACCGTCGCGTTCGGCGTCGAACGGCCGCGAAGCGCGTTGCGGCGCGTCGTTGCGCGTGCTCATGGCTTTCATCGCGCAGAAGCCGCCGATGCCCAGCGGCACAATCGTCGCCTCGGTCCCGCCGGCGAACATCACTTTCGCGTCGCCCATCCGGAGGGTCCGCCAGGCTTCGCCAATCGCGTGCGTCGCCGTGGCGCACGCCGAACAGGTTGCCAGGTTCGGACCGCGGAGTTTGTAAAACATCGAGAACATCCCCGACGCCATGTTCAGAATGAGCATCGGGATCATGAAAGGAGAAAGCCGCCCCGGGCCTTTCGACAGCAAAACCTTGTGTTGCTCTGCCGTGGTGTAGAGCCCGCCGATGCCGGAGCCGATGAACACACCGATCTCGTCGCGATCCACCTTGTCCAGATCCAGCCCGGAATCCTTGAGCGCCTGGCAACCGGCGTAAATCCCGAATTGGGCGAACCGGTCCGAACGGCGCACTTCCTTGGCGGATGGAAACGCCGCTGTCGGGTCGAAATTCTTCACCTCGGCGGCAATCTGGCAGTCGTAGTCGGTCGCATCAAACGACGTGATCCTGTCGATGCCGCAGCGGCCCGCGAGCACGCCGTTCCAGAACGTGTCCATGTCCTGACCGAGCGCCGAAACCACGCCCAATCCGGTCACTACCACTCTGCGATCTGTCGAATTGCCGGCCATGAAAGAAGCGGGGCAGCTCGCGCTGCAATCAGCCGTCGCTGCCCCGGAGAAATCGTGCTGAAATTATTTCTGCTTTTCCTCGATGTATTTGATGACATCGCCGACGCTTTGCAGCTTCTCGGCTTCCTCGTCCGGGATCTCCTGGCCAAACTCCTCTTCCAGCGCCATGACGAGTTCCACGGTGTCGAGCGAGTCGGCCCCCAGGTCCTCGATGAACTTCGCTTCCGGCGTCACCTGGTCCGCGTTCACACCGAGTTGCTCGGTGATGATGTCCTTCACTCTCTGTTCAATTGATTT
This sequence comes from Verrucomicrobiia bacterium, assembly GCA_035277185.1. Classification (GTDB taxonomy): domain Bacteria; phylum Verrucomicrobiota; class Verrucomicrobiia; order Limisphaerales; family AV2; genus DATEKZ01. The sequence goes on along the minus strand of DATEKZ010000139.1, from coordinate 935 downwards.
GTCAGCAGCCATGCGTTTCTCCGTTCGTTTGATTGTGTGTCTATGCGACGTGTCAACAGGCGTCAAGCCCTGAATACCTGTTAATTGCTTCTTCGTCCGGTGCTTCGCGCGCCCCGACTGCGCGGCAGTTGGCCTGCGTTTTCTGTCCCGTTGCGTCTTCTGTACCGGCGCCCCCGGACTCCGTCCAGCCCGAATTTACATCACCATCCCGCCGTCCACCGTGAGCACCTGGCCCGTGATGTACCGCGCCGCGCTGCTCGCCAGAAACAACGCCGCGTTCGCAACGTCTTCGGCCTGGCCCAACACCTTCAACGGAATCTTCTCCAGCAACTCCTCGCGCACTTGCGCGCCCAGCGCCGAGGTCATGTCCGTCTCGATAAACCCCGGCGCCAGGGCGTTGACGGTGATTCCCCGCGAGGCCAGTTCGCGCGCAACCGATTTTGTGAAACCGATCAGCGCGGCTTTGCTCGCCGCATAGTTGCATTGCCCGGCGTTGCCAATCAGTCCGATGATCGACGCCACGTTGATGACGCGCCCTGACCGTTGCTTGATAAACGCTCGCGCCAGGGCTTTCGTGAAAAGAAATGCCCCTTTGAGGTTTGTGTCCAGAACCGCGTCCCAATCCTCTTCGCTCATCCGCATCAACAGACCGTCCCGGGTCACGCCGGCGTTGTTGACCAGAATGTCCACGCGGCCCGCGTCGGCGACAATCGTTTCACCCGCAGCCGCGACCGCCTTTGAATCGGAAACATCCACGGCGTACGCCCAGGCCTTCCGGCCGAGGCCGCGCACTTCGTTGGCGACCTTCTCGGAGTTTTCGGCGGTGCGCGACACGCAAACAATGTCCGCCCCTTCGCCGGCAAATTTCAACGCGATGGCGCGTCCGATGCCGCGGCCCGCACCGGTGACGACAGCAATTTGATTGGCCAACTGGC
>DATEKZ010000138.1:0-2347 GCA_035277185.1 Verrucomicrobiia bacterium | reverse complement strand
CCCCGCCACGTTCAAAGGCACCATCAGCAGAACCTCGTCGTGATAGACATAGGTGGTTAACCCGCCCATCTCGAACTTGTCCGGAACCGGCCATTGGATTTCGCCGGCCGTGATGCCTTCCGGCAACTGCCACTCGATTTTCGTCGGCGACCCGGAATCGCCGGCGTTCCTCCAGTAGGTATGCCACCGCGGCGCCATTTTCAGTCGCACCCCCGCCATCACGGTCCCGCCCGGACGCGCGGCGTCAACCGCAACCAGCAGTTTGACTTCCGTGCTGGTGGCCGCACCAACCGCGAGCGCTGGAAGGAGGAGCGCAAAGGCAAAGAAGAATCGGTTCGCCGTCACACCCCTATAGATGCCCAATGCAGGCGGTTATTGCAAATGCGTAAGTAGGAACAGGGCGACCCGCTTTAGCCGTAACTCGCAATTGGAACAGGAGCGTCCTCCGCTCGGCTGACGCCGTGGGCTACTCGTAAGCTATTCGTAAAATTCCCAACTGGACGGCGTGCCATCGGAGAGACGAACCGTGATCAGAACGCCAAGACGCTTCGTAAGTTCCTGCGCGACGACTGTGCCCGTGGTGTGGTCAGGAAGCCGAACCTGATCGCCGATCAGGCGGGCGTACGGGTGGCGGCAAAGGCTCAGACGTTCCTCGGCAGAAAGCGTCTCCCAATCCTCCCGGATCACCTGTTCGACACAGGCTCGCAACTCGTAACTGACGAGAAACTCCGGCGGCGCCATGGCCATCATATTCTTGCAGGTGCCCGCGTTCATTTTCCCCTCCACTTTGGCGCGCACCCGCGCGATCGTCTCCGCCGACACGCCCCGGATCTCTCCAAACCATCGCGCGACCAGCCCGTTCGAATCTGTGTCAATCGTTTTCGCCATCTGTAATCAAATAAACCACATTTGGCGCATTCTGGAAACAAGAAAAAATGGCAGCGGCTTCAAGTTTGGGCACACATCCCGATACGGCCCCTCCAAAGCCGTTTTGTCGTCGGAGCGCATCCCGCGACTGCGGAACAACCTGCGTGTTCGTGAGGATTGACGGGTCGGCGCAGATTGGACATCTGCGCTCCCGAGGCACCGACCGGAAGTTTTGCATCGGCGCCCCGAATTCCCTAGAATACGGCCAATGTCTCAAGAACAGGCCGCAAACTACTCGTGGCTCACCACGGGAGACGCCGCCTTCACTCAGGCGCTTCAGACGATTCATTCCGCCCAACACTCGCTGAAGTTCGAGATGTACATCTTCGAAGACTGCCCGATCGGCAGGCGGATCCGCGACGCTTTGATCGCCGCGGCGCAACGGGGCGCTCGCGTCCGCGTGCTGATCGACTCGTTCGGTTCGGTTACGTTGCTCGACAGCTTCTGGGTACCGCTGCGCAAGGCGGGCGGGGAGATGCGCTGGTTCAATCCGCTCTCGCTGAAACGGTTCGGCTTTCGCGATCACCGCAAGCTGATTGTGTCCGATGAGCGCGTCGCGATCATCGGCGGGTTCAACGTGGCGGCCGCCTATGAGGGAGACGGCATTTCGCGGGGCTGGCGTGATCTGGGCATGGAGGTCACCGGCCCGCTGGCGCGCGAACTGGCGTCGTCATTCGACGACATGTTCGCGCGCGCCGAATTCCGGCACAAACGGTTCACGCAATGGCGGAAGCAGGACGCCAAGCGCCACCTGGTCGGTGACTCCGGTGAATTGTTGCTGAGCGGGCCGGGGCGCGGACGCAGCCCGGTCAAGCGGGCGCTTCGAAATGACCTCGCCCGGGCGCGCAACGTTCAGATCACCGTCGCCTACTTCCTTCCGCCTCTCCGGCTCCGGCGGGCGCTGATGCGCGTGGCGCGCCGCGGGGGCCGCGTGCAACTGATCCTGCCCGGCAAATCGGACATTCCTTCGATCCGGCTGGCGGCGCGCAGCCTTTACGCGCGATTGCTTCGCGCGGGTGTGGAGATTTACGAGTACCGACCGCAGATCCTCCACAGCAAACTCGTCATCATCGACGACGTTGCGTATGTCGGTTCGTCGAATCTCGACACGCGTAGTCTGAACATTAATTACGAGTTGTTGCTGCGTTTGCCGATTCCCGGGATTGCGGCCGAAGCGCGGAAAGTGTTCGCCGAAGACCTCTCGCGGTCGCAACAGATTCATCGCATCACCTGGCGGAAATCGAGGTCGTTTTGGAGCCGGTTAAGAGAGCGTTGGGCGTACTTCTTTTACGCGAAGCTCGATCCGTACGTGGCGCGCTGGCAGTGGCAGGGGATGCGGTAGGGGTGCATCTCAGTTCTTGCAAGCGACGACCCGGGCTTCTCCCTCTCCCCTCAACGGGGAGAGGGTCGGGGTGAGGGG
>DATEKZ010000137.1:0-2870 GCA_035277185.1 Verrucomicrobiia bacterium | reverse complement strand
AATTGCAGGTACCGTTGACGATGCCGTAGAGGCGGGTGATGCGATTGCCGATCAACCCTTCGCGCAGAACTTTGATGATCGGTATTCCGCCCGCCACACTGGCCTCGTAGTAAAGATTGGTTCCCGTCGCCTGCGCGACCTCGAACAACTCCTCGCCATGGGCGGAGAGGAGGGCCTTGTTCGCCGTGACCACGGGCTTGCCCTGTTGGAGCGATTGCAGCGCGACTTCGCGCGCGGTGGTCGTTCCGCCCATCAACTCCACAATGAGATGAATCGACGGATCGTTGACGACACACGCCCAATCCGTGGTCAGCAACGATGCCGGAATGCTGACCGCGCGTTTTTTTTTCACGTTTCGGACGACCATCCGGGCAACGTGCAACCTCACGCCGAGACGGGAGGAAACCAGCGCGCCGTTCCGTTGGATGGCCTGGAAAACGCCGCCGCCCACGGTTCCGCCGCCGACAATGCCCAGATTCACCTGCTGCATAAGAGCGGACAGATTGCCAGATTCGTTCGAGGCGACAATCCCTTTTTGGCCTTGCTTCTTTCCGCGGTTTCGGGACCTTCTCACTTCCAATTGCGCCGGCGACCGGCCGGCCGTTCAGACCCTCTCTATGGCGGACGAAACCATAGTCATCGAATACAAGTTCTCGCTGAAAAACGGCGACGAGAAGCGCTTTCAGGTGCGCCTTCGAAAGCCGACGCTTCAGTTGATCTCGGCTCCGAACGCGTCGCTCCCGGAATGGACGCGCCTCGTTCACCATCAATGTCCGAACTGTCCGCTGAAGCCGGAAACCGATCCCCACTGTCCCATTGCCGCAAACCTCGTGGACGTGATCGATTCGTTCAAGAACACCATTTCGGTCGAAGAAGCCGACATTACGATCACGCACGAATCGCGGTCTTATCGCAAGCATACCGCGGTGCAGTACGGCATCAGTTCTTTGATGGGCATCTACATGGTCACCAGCGGATGCCCGGTGATGGACAAGCTGCGACCGATGGCGCATACCCACCTGCCGTTCGCCACGATTGCGGAGACGATGTTTCGGGCGGTCTCCATGTATTTGCTGGCGCAGTATTTTCGGCAGCAACACGCGAGAACGCCCGACTGGAGACTGGAGAAACTGGTTGAGATTTACGAACAGGTGGGGAAGGTCAACCGGGCCTTTTCCAAACGGCTGTTGAGCATCAACCCGCAGGACGCGAGCCTCAACGCGCTGGTCGGCCTCGATTGTTTTGCGACGATCACCGCTTACTCCATCGTGGACGACAGCCTGGAGGTGATGGAGTCGCTGTTTCAAGCCTACCTCACTGACGACGACTGATTCTCACCGGGCTTGCGCTTGACTCAGTCGGCTTCGCTTCTATGATGCGCGGGCATTTGCGAAGTGAACTCGAATTATGAGCACGATTTACGATATCCAGGCCCGCGAAATCCTCGATTCGCGCGGCAATCCCACGGTTGAAGTGGACGTGATTCTGGCGGGCGGCGCGGTTGGCCGCGCGGCGGTTCCCTCCGGCGCCAGCACCGGCGAACACGAAGCGCTCGAACTGCGCGATGGCGATAAGAAGCGCTACCTCGGCAAGGGCGTCTCCCGGGCGGTCAGGAACGTGACGGATAAAATCCTTCCCGCCTTGCGCGGCGTGGATTCGCTCGACCAACTCGCCGTTGACCGCATCATGCTCGAACTCGACGGCACCGAAACCAAGTCGAAGCTCGGGGCCAACGCGATTCTTGCGGTCTCGCTGGCGACCGCGAAGGCCGCCGCGGAAGCCATTGGCATTCCTCTTTTCAAGTATCTGGGCGGTCCGAACGCAAAGGTCCTGCCAGTGCCCATGGCCAACGTCATCAACGGCGGCGCGCATTCGGATGCGCCGATTGATTTTCAGGAATTCATGGTTGTGCCCAGGGGTTTCGACACCTTCTCGGAAGGATTGCAGGCGATCACCGAGATTTTCCATTCGCTAAAGGCGGTGTTGAAGAAGAGAGGATTGTCCACGGCCGTCGGCGACGAAGGCGGTTTTGCGCCAAAACTCGACAGCGCCGAGGCCGCCATTGAAGCGATTCTGCAGGCGACGAAGGACGCCGGTTACAAGGCGGGCAAACAGATTGTCCTCGCGCTGGATGTTGCCTCCTCCGAATTCTACGAGGCGCCGAGCGGCAAATATGTCTTCAAGAAGAGTTCGGGACGCCGGTTGACCGGCGACGAGCTGGTGGATTTTTACGACAAGCTCACGCGCCGATATCCGATCGTCAGCATCGAAGATGGCTGCGCCGAAAATGACTGGAAGACCTGGAAGCTGCTGACCGACAAGCTCGGCGACCGGATTCAGCTCGTCGGGGACGATCTGTTCGTGACCAACGTGAAGTTTCTGCGCAAGGGCATCGAGCAAGGCGTCGCCAACTCGATCCTGGTCAAGGTGAATCAGATTGGATCGCTCACCGAAACGCTCGACGCGGTCGAACTCGCCCAGGAAAACAACTACACCGCCGTCATCAGCCATCGCTCCGGAGAGACCGAGGACGCGACCATTGCGGATATTGCGGTGGCGACCAACGCGGGCCAGATCAAGACCGGCTCGCTCAGCCGCACGGATCGGGTGGCCAAGTACAATCAACTGCTGCGCATCGAACAGATCCTTGGCGGCAACGCCGTTTACGGCGGGAAGTTTTAGAGCCACTACATCAACGGAGCGCGGATCGACTCCTCACCCCGGCCCTCTCCTCGGTCGAGGAGGAGAGGGAGAACCAAAGGGGCGTCACCGGTCCTTCGGCTCTTGCACGACAGCCGCTCACGACGCGGTTCCCTCTCCCCTCAACGGGCCAGGGTGAGGGGTGAGAATGCTGGAGCTTGTGCGGGGGT
>DATEKZ010000136.1:0-10366 GCA_035277185.1 Verrucomicrobiia bacterium | reverse complement strand
TCAGCGGCCAGCGGCCCGATGGCTGCCGCGCGCCCAAGTGCACTTTCCTGGTCATGGAAATCAACTACGGCGCGTTTGAAAGCATCATCGAAGTGCCGAGCGGCTACGATTTGAGCCAGGCCAAAGCGTCCTACCAGAATGGATTTCTGCGCGTGGACGTGCCGGAACAGGCTCCACCCACCTCGAAAACGATTTCTGTTTCCAACCACTCCGGGAAGGTTTAACATTTCCTCTGAAGTTTTTGGCGCGCCTCAGCAGCTAACCCTGAAAGCGGCCACAAAATGACCTCACCGGACACCGAATTCATCAGCATTCTGGGAACGACGCCAGGCGGCGGAGATACCACGATCACGCGCGCCGGCAAATCGCTTCCGGATATCCTGCCGATCCTCGGCCTGTCAGACATCGTTATTTTTCCCGGAATGGTCTCGCCGTTGCTCGTTGAAACGGCCGGCAGCATCCGGTTGATCGATGATGTCGTGGCGGGTGACCGCTTCATTGGCCTCGTGCTGCAAAAGAAGCCTGACGTCGAAAACCCGAAGCCGGACGACCTTTGGAGTCACGGTTGCGCCGTGCGCGTGCTGAAAATGCTGAAGTTTCCCGACAACACCGTGCGGGTGCTGGTGGAGGGACTGCGGCGCTTTCGCGTCGCCGAATACGAGGCCCAGGAACCGTATCTCCGCGCAAGAATCGAGGTGATCCGGGACGTCGTCGAGGATTCTCTGGAGTTGACAGCCATGCGGCGTAATGCTCAGCGACAGTTCCAGGAGATCATCAATCTCTCGCCGGCGATGTCCGACGAAATCAAGGTCGCCGCCATCAACACCGAGCACTCGGGAAAACTGGCCGATCTCATCGCGGCCAATCTGAATCTAAGCCTGGAAGAGCGCCAGCACCTGCTCGAAACCAACAGCGTCAGAGAACGTCTGGCGCGCCTGCTGCCGCTGCTGGGCCGCGAACTTGAGGTGCTGACGCTAGGATCGAAAATCCAGAAGGAAGTCGCCTCTTCGATGAGCAAGAGCCAGCGCGACTTCTTCCTGCGGGAACAGATGCGCGCCATCCAGCGCGAGTTGGGGGAATCGGACCCGGCGACCAGCGACATCAACGCGCTGCGTGACCAGATCGACAAAGTGCGTCTGCCCGACGACGCCCGAAAGGTTGCGCTCAAGGAATTGGAACGGCTTCAGCAGATCCCTTCGACCACCCCGGAATACACCGTCACGCGGAACTACCTCGACTGGATCATCGGTCTTCCCTGGGCCACATCAACGGAGGACAAGCTGGATCTGGATGTTGCGGCGCGAATTCTCGACGAGCAGCACTACGGTCTGAGCAAAGTGAAGGACCGACTGCTGGAATTTCTCGCTGTTATCAAGCTGAGAAGCAAACTGAAGGGCCCGATCCTGTGTCTGGTCGGGCCGCCCGGCGTCGGCAAAACTTCGCTGGGCAAGAGCGTGGCGGATGCGCTCGGCCGGAAGTTCGTCCGGATTGCGCTCGGGGGAATGCGGGACGAAGCGGAGATTCGCGGTCATCGACGGACTTACGTCGGCGCGCTGCCGGGCCGTATCATTCAAAGCCTGCGGCGCGTCGAGAGCAATAACCCGGTCATCCTCCTCGACGAGATCGACAAGGTCGGCTCGGACTTTCGGGGTGATCCCGCAGCGGCGTTGCTCGAAGTGCTGGACCCGCAGCAAAACAGCACCTTCACTGACAATTACCTCGACCTGCCATTCGATTTGTCGCGCGTTTTGTTTATCACCACCGCGAATTGGCTCGATCCGATTCACGCCGCTTTGCGCGATCGTCTGGAAGTCATCGAACTCCCGAGCTACACGGCGGCGGAGAAGCTTCAAATCGCCCGACGCTATCTCGTCCCCCGCCAGTTGGAAGAGCACGGATTGAAGCCCAAGCTGGTGAGAATCCCTGACGCAACGGTGAAGCGGGTCATCCACGACTACACGCGCGAAGCGGGTGTCCGCCAGTTGGAACGCGAAATCGCGTCGCTCGCGCGCAAAGCCGCGCGAAAGATCGTAAGCCGCCGCAACATGCTGGAGCGGCTCACGATCGCTCCGGCGGAACTGGCCGATTATCTCGGACCGGCGAAGTTCGAGACCGAGACGGCCGAAACGATTACAGAGTCGGGCGTGGCAATCGGTCTGGCGTGGACTCCGGTGGGTGGCGACATTCTGTTCATCGAAGCGACCCGAATGCCGGGAAACGGCAAACTCTTGCTGACCGGCTCGTTGGGTGACGTGATGAAGGAGAGCGCACAGACGGCCTTGACTTATTTGCGGAGCCAGTCGAAAGCGCTGAAGCTGGACCTCACGGATTTTGACAAGTTCGACATTCACATCCACGTGCCGGCGGGAGCGACGCCCAAGGACGGCCCCAGCGCCGGTGTGTCGATTGTGACCGCGCTGGCCTCGTTGCTTACGCATCGGCGCGTGCGTTCGGATGTGGCGATGACCGGCGAAATCAGTTTGCGGGGTCGCGTGCTGCCGATTGGGGGGATGAAGGAAAAGATTCTTGCGGCCAATCGCGCCGGCATCAAACACGTCATTGTGCCGGAGCAGAACCGCAAAGACATCGTGGATGTTCCCACCGAAGTGCGGCAGAAGATCAAAGTGCACTTCGTGCGTTATATTTCCGAAATCCTGCCGCTGGCGTTGCGTCCAAAATGATCCGTCCGCGATATCTCCTGGCGCTATTGCTGCTTCCCGGGTGCGCCTCCGCGGCCAACACCCCGAGCAACTCCGCGATTGCTGAAGGTCAAAAACTCGCCGCGGAATTGCGGTCATCGAGGCCGGAAGAGAACCTTGCGGTGAATGGCCTGTTGAGAATCCGGGACGGCGACGGCCGGCGAACCAAAGTTCCGTTCCGCTATCAAATCGTTTTGATTCGCGACGGCTGGCAGGCCATTTACGAAACGCAGCCGTCCGGAGCACTTGCCGGCGAAAGGGTCGTCGTCGTTCATGCAGAGGATCAACCGACACGCTATCTGAGTTCACGTCTGGAAGGGGCAAACGGCCGTTCGGCCGATCCGGTTTCGTTGACCGGCGACAAGGCCATGGTGCCGTTTGCCGGTTCCGATTTCTGGCTGGCGGATTTCGGTCTGGAGTTCCTGCACTGGCCGCAGCAGCGGATCGTCGAGGAAGCGAAGATCCGGATGCGCAAGGGGCGTCCCTGTAAAGTGCTGGAGAGTGCCAACCCGCAGCCGAACGCGGCTGGATACACACGGGTTCGTTCCTGGATCGACCGGGAAACGGGCAAACCGATTCTCGCGGAGGCGTATGGCCCGGACAACAGACTACTAAAAGAATTCGAAGTGGGTAGCCTGACCAAAGTGGAAGGCCAGTGGGAACTGAAGAACATCGAGATGCGAAATGCCAGGACTGATTCGCAAACTGTCCTCGAATTCAAGTATCAGGCGAAGAGCGGCGATTAGCCCCTGGGGCCGATGTTATTTTGGGCGTCGGGCGCGGAGAGGCTGCTCCCGTCGAAGGGCAGGCCTTGCGTCTGATCGTGATCATTTGAACGAACTTTTGTCCAACGCTTGATGGCCTCGCCCTACTCACCTCTTGCCCGGCCGGACGCGGAGTCGAAAATATCGACCGAGCCGAGAACGCCAACCGAGCCATCCGCGGAGGTCCGAAGGCCCGTTTGGGAGTCGCCCGAATTCGGGGCCATTTACGAGGAGTATTCGCGCCAGATTTACTACTTGTCGTTGCGATTTCTGGGAGACCCGACACAAGCCGAGGATGCGACGCACGACGTTTTTTTGAAGGCTTATCGGAAGCTGGGTGAATTCCGCGGCGAAGCGGCGCTGAGGACGTGGCTTTACCGGATTACCATCAACCATTGCCGCAACCTGCTCCAGACCTGGCACCGCCGGAACATGGTCAGCAACGCCGACGAAGGGGTCTGGGAAACTGCCGTGTGCAGCACGGACAGTCCGTTGCGGGTGCTCGAAACCAAGGAATTGGGTCAGCGCATCCAACGGACGCTTGACGCGCTGCCGGACGAATATCGTCTGCTGCTGTTGCTGGTGGCCGACGAGAAGTTAAGCTACGACGAGATCGCCGCGTTGACCGAGCAGACGTCCGACGCGGTGCGCGGCAAACTGCACCGCGCCCGCAAGGCATTCATCGCCCATTTTCAAAAAACAGCCTGACACCATTATGGAACCGAATTCTTCACGACTGCGACATCGGCAGGAAATCGCCGAGCAAACGACCCGACAACCACCCAAACAGGAGTTCGAGACGGTTGAGGAAATGATTCGGCAGGACGCCTCGCAAACGGAGCCTCCCGCCGCGGTTGCCGAGCGGCTGGCCGATTCAATTTCCAGGGAGCCGAAACCGGCCAAACCCTGGTGGCGGCGCTTCTTCACCTGACTCGGCCATTCAACAAACGAACGGAGGATTACGGCGTCCTGCCGCTGGCGGCGCTGCTTGTCTTCCGGCCCTTTGGTTTCGGTGGCGATCCAATATTCCTGACCGAACGAAGAGTTTCGCCTTTGCTTCGGGCCTGGTCCCATTGATGCTGTTGAAGGCCGTCGCCATACGCTTGCCGGATGTGGATTGCGGGTGACCTTCGCAGCGTTCGGCGAGTCGGGTTTGGCAACCGAAAGCGAGTGAAATGAACTTTGCGCAGGAGATCGAGACGCTGATTCGCGCCCGATACCCGATCCTCTACGTCGTCACGGCGGAGGAGTCTCGGGTGCAGGAGCTTATCGTCGGGATCGCCCAGCGGCGGCAGAAGCGAGTTTTCGAGTGGAGCGCCAGCACGGGGATCGTTCCGGCCGGCACCTCCATCCAATCCCCAAAGCACCGGAATGCGCCGACCAAAGATCCCTTGCTGGCCCTCGACCAGGTGATCGACCAGGTTGAGCCGGCCATCTTTCTGTTCAAGGATTTTCATCCCTATTTGGTCAGGAGCAATCACGCGGTGATTCGCAAGTTGAAAGAGATTGCGCTGCAGCTCAAGAACAGCTTCAAGACGATCGTCTTGGTTTCCCCCGTGATGGAAATCCCGACTGAGGTGGACAAGGAAGTCACCGTGTTGAATTTCCCATTGCCGACACGCGAGGACCTTGCCGAATTGCTCGACAAGATCATTGAAGACGTCAAGGAGTTCAAACAGGTGCGAATCGAACTCGACGACGCCGGGCGGGAGCGGTTGCTGCAGGCGGCGCTCGGGTTGACGCTGGGCGAAGCCGAGAACGTGTTCGCCAAGATCATCGTCAAAGACGCCCGCCTCAGCGGCGATGACGTGAACGAGGTGTTCGCTGAGAAGCAGCAGATCATACGGAAGAGCGGTTTGCTGGAGTATTACGCGACGAACGAAACGTTTTCCAACGTCGGCGGTCTGGCCGTGCTGAAGGACTGGCTGCAGAAGCGAGCCGTGGCGTTCACCGCAGAGGCACGGGCCTTTGGTCTGCCAGCCCCGAAGGGGATTCTGATGCTCGGCGTACAGGGTTGCGGCAAAAGCCTGAGTGCCAAAGCGGTCTCCTGTCTCTGGCAACTGCCGTTGTTGCGTTTCGATATGGGCCGGATGTTTGGGAGTCTGGTCGGTTCGTCGGAGGAAAACGTGCGCCAGGCCATCGCCGTGGCCGAATCGGTTGCCCCGGCGATTCTTTGGGTCGATGAGATCGATAAGGCGTTTGCGGGGTCGCAAGGCTCCGGTGTCAGCGATGGCGGAACGACCGCCCGAGTGTTCGGCACCTTTCTGACGTGGCTGTCTGAAAAAACCGCTCCGGTCTTTGTGGTCGCGACGGCCAATGAGATTTCGCAGCTCCCGCCGGAACTGCTTCGGAAGGGCCGGCTGGACGAGATTTTCTTTGTCGATTTGCCGACGCGCGGCGAACGCGAGGAAATCTTCCGGATTCACCTCTCCAAAAGGGGTCGGGAACCGGGGAATTTCGATGTGGAGAGCCTGGCGGCCAACAGCGAGAATTTCAGTGGAGCCGAAATCGAGCAGGCGATCATCAGTGCGCTTTACGACGCCTTTTACGCCAAACATGAGCTATCGGCTCAACACATTCTGGAAGCGCTGCGCCAAACCGTTCCGCTGGCCAGAACGATGGACGAGCAGATCGCCCGGTTGCGGAATTGGGCGGAAGGGCGGGCACGAAACGCGAGTGTGGCCCGGTCCACCTGAGGGCAGGCAACGGTCTGCCCGCCTTTTTTCGTGAGGATCGATACCTGGCCCTGTCGAAGGACTGAAACCCTGAACAGCCATTACTCCGCACTGGCGGAAAAAGAGGTGGCGATTCAGGCTAACTTGGCTAATATTAGCGACGTCCAAGCGTGGTCAGACCGTAACCTGTTCTGCTGGCGGACAGGTCCAGATCGACCGCGCCGGTGCGATTAAACTAACAAGGTCATGAGTCGTTTTCACAATCTTGAGTTCGGGGAGGAATTCGACGGACAACTCCAATCCAATCCCAAACCCGGCAATCAAACACGGCTGCTCAAGGATGAGTTCTATTACCATGGCCAGGCCCAATCTTCCTTCCAGAGCGGCCAGTTCGAAGAGGCGTTACGGAACTACGCCAAGGTTCTGGAATTCAATCCTTCCAATGTCAGCGCCTGGACGGGGCAGGTGAGGATGTTGATCGAACTCCAGGAATTTGAGGAAGCCAAAAAATGGGCCGACAAGGCGTTGGAGCGTTTTCCGAACGAACCGGAATTGCTCGCCGCCAAGGCGGTCGCCCTGGCCCGGCTGGGGGACATTGAGGCCGCCATCGCCTATTCCGACGCCTCGGTCGAAGAACGGGGCGAAACGGCTTATGTCTGGCTGGCGCGCGGAGACGTTCAACTCGCACGCCAGGAGAAACGGGCCGGGTACTGTTTCGACAAGGCCTTGGCTCTGGCAGCAAAAGACTGGTTCATCCACTGGCTCGCGGCGCGGATTCATTATTACTACAAGAAGTTCGCGCAGGCCTTGAAGCTCGTGCAACAGGCGCTGACTCTGAATTCGGGGCAGGGCGTCCTGTGGCTACAACTCGGATGCTGCCAGCAGGCCCTTGGCTTGGCCGGTCCAGCCCGGCTTTCCTTCCAGCACGCCCGAGAATTCAGCCTGCAGAGTCGCGAAGCCGATACCGCGTTGCGGAAGCTGTATCAAGTCGGGTTCGCCGAGAAACTTCGCGGTCATTGGCGACGGATCTTTGGGGAATGAGCGCCGCTCGCCTCGACAAATTGCTTGCCGCCGCCGCCAGCCTCGGGGCGTCCGACCTGCACCTGATTGCCGGCGTTCCACCGGCCTATCGGGTCAACGGTGAAATCATCATGGCCGATCAGGACGCGCTGACGGCGGAAGAAATCACTCCGGTTGCGCTGGGCCTTCTCAATGAACTCCAACGGGAAAAACTGGACCGCGAATGGGAACTCTGCATCTCCCTTCTCCATCCGGACGCCGGGCGGGTTCGCGCCACGTTCTATCGGCGAAATGGCCATCCGGAACTGAGCTTCCGGTTTTGCGGCGACCGGATCGAGACGCGCGAGGGATTGGGGTTACCCGCGAAAATCGACGAGATGACTCGAAAGCCCAACGGACTCTTCCTCATCACCGGCCCCACCGGAGCCGGAAAAACCACGACGCTCAACTACATGGTGGATTTGATCAACACCGAACGGCGCTGCAAGATCATCACCATCGAGGACCCGATCGAGTACGTCCACGTGAATAAGCGGGCCATCGTCGTGCAACAGGAAGTGCTGACCGACACGCATTCGTTCAACCGCGCGTTGGTGCATGGCTTGCGGCAGGATCCCGACGTCATTGTGGTCGGCGAGGTGCGCGATCACGAGGCGATTGCCACGGCGCTGAAGGCGGCGGAAACGGGACATCTGGTGCTGGCGACGCTGCATTCACCCAACGTGGCGCTGGCTTTGGAGCGAATTGTCGGCGTCTTCGAAGGCAGCGCTCAACGACAGATCGTGTTGCAACTGGCCAACGCATTGCAGGGCATCATCGCCCAGGAGTTGTTGCCGGCCGTGGACCGCACGCGCCGTGTCCTCGGCTACGAGTTTCTGGTGGCGAACACCGCCGTCCGCAATTTGATGCGTGAAAACAACCTTCATCATCTGGAGAACTGCATCCAGACCGGCGGCAAGGACGGCATGGTGCTGATGGATGCCTGCCTTTACGAACTCTATTCCCGCTGCCAGATCAGTTACGACACGGCCTTGAGCCACGCGCGGAATCCGGACCGTTTCGCCAAGCGCGTGGGTTGATCTCAATTCCGGAAACCCTTCGCTTTCAAATGCGAATCTGTGAATCGTCTCCTTGAAATCGCCGGCGGGATCCTCGGCCTGGCGGCGTTCCTCGCCGTCCTGGCCTGGATCGGCTACCGCTGGTTGAAGTCGAGCGACGATCCCTCCCGGCTGGTGTTCCATTGGATTATCAGCGCCGTTATCATCGTCGGCGCGCTGGCCTTTGCGGCGGGCGCAAGGGATCCGCTGACCAAAATCTTTGCCATCGGCGTTGCGTCCATCGGCGCGATCGTCCTTTGCGCGATTTGGGGGCCAGGTCTGCTGGGTGCGTTGGCCAGGCCGCTCACGAATATGTTCGATGGCGGCGACCAGGAAGTTGATCCGCAGCCTTTTTATTCCATTGCCGAATCCAGGCGCAAGCAGGGCAAATATCTCGAGGCGATCGCCGAGGTTAGAAAACAACTGGCGAGATTTCCGGGCGACTTCGCCGGCATGATGATGCTTGCCGATATCCAGGCAGAACATCAGAGCGACCTGGCAGGCGCGGAAACCACGATTGACCGACTGCTGGCCGAGCCGGGACATACGCCGCGCAACGTTGCGTTGGCGTTGAATCGTCTGGCGGATTGGCGGTTGAAGATTGGCCAGGACCCCGATTCCGCGCGCGAGGCTTTGGAGCGGATCATCCAGATGGTTCCGGAAACGGAACAGGCGTACCTGGCGAGCCAGCGCATCGCGCACCTGACCACTCCGGAAATGCTCGCCGAGAAAAAAGAGCCGCACCGGGTGAGACTGGGGCAGTACCAACAGAACGTCGGCTTGCTCGAAGAACCCGCCTCCGTTCGTCCGCCGGACGAAGATCCCGGCGCGGCGGCGTCGGGTCTGGTGAAACATCTGGAAACCTACCCTGAGGACGCCGACGCGCGAGAAAGGCTGGCACTGATTTATGCCGGACACTACCAGCGGCTGGACCTCGCGGCCGATCAACTGGAGCAGCTGATTGTGCAACCGCACGCGCCCGCGAAGCAGGTCGCCCACTGGCTCAATACTCTGGCAGACCTCCGAATCAAGTACTCGGGCGATGTGGCATCCGCCCGTCAGGAACTGCAGCGAATCGTCGATCTGTTTCCCAAGTCGGCCGCGGCCGAGTCGGCCAAAACAAGAATCGCCCATCTTCAGCTCGAGATGCGGGCAAAACAAAAGAGCCAGGTTGTCAAACTAGGCTCTTACGAACAGAACATCGGACTCAAGTAGAAACGCGCGGCTACCGAGTGATCAACTCGCCGTAAATCTGCTTGTCGATCTCACTGGCCATGTCCACGTCCGGTCCTCCGCCATTGGTGCGGGCCTGCACCGATACCTTCACGATCCTGGGCTCCGAGTCATCCAGTTGAACCCAGATGGTGTGAGTGTCGATGCGGGCAGCGAGGACTTTTTTAACAAGATCGTCGCTGGTCAGCGTGCCGTTCCGCTTCAAGACCGCGATCGTGGCTCTTTTTACCTGGTCGTAAGGCCGTTCATAACGGCTGACAATCGTATCCTTGCCGAATGGCACTCCGACCTTGAGGCCGCCGTCTCCGGCGGTGTAACAGCCAACGCCAACCAGCATCAGGCAACTCAAGCTCAACAGTGTAAAAAAGCTTCGTTTCATGGCAGTTATGCAAACAGATTCGAGTGAACCGTCAAGCACGAACGGCGGTTCGACGCCCGCGGCCGGCCCGCTTTGAAACGGGGACGAAGCATCAAGATTTGACCGGCCGGGGAGCGAGCGCCTGGTTCTCGATCAGCCGCTTTTTTTGCTGACTAAACGTATTGACAAAATCTCTCATGATCCTAATTTGTCTTCGACGATTTGATTCGGGTAGCGGTACGTTTCTTCAGCGGGGTTCCCCACCCCCACCTCCTTGGCGTCTGCTGCCCGAATCGTCTTTCAGAAATTCGCAGGGCATCCTGATGAGGCGAGGATACTTTCATCTCACACTTTTTCATCTCTGGCGCGCGCAACAAAGTGGGTCGACGCTTGATCGCTCGCCGTGTCCGGGTCTTTTTGCTCCGAGGGGAACTCAACCACCGGTCGGACGCTTGTTTGAGGAGGGCGTCGGCGCGCCAGTTTTTTGTTTGAGCACGCTATCGATCGCGGCAAACAATTT
>DATEKZ010000135.1:0-6725 GCA_035277185.1 Verrucomicrobiia bacterium | reverse complement strand
TTGACCCAGGTCTGGTTCTTCACGGCAGGCGGCGAGGGCTTTTTCACCGGTTTGAAGGCCCAATGGTCTTTGCCTTTGTCCCCGTCGTACTGCGCCGTCGCCGGCGCCGCCGCGGGCCGGGCGGTTCGCGGATCGGGCGCGCCCATCTTCACCCAGGCGACCAGGTCGTTGACCTGCGTTTCGGAGAGCTTCTCGCCTTTGGGCGGCATTTGCAGATCGGGATCGGTGTATCGAACCGCCTTGATCAGGAGACTCTTTTCGGGATCGCCCGGAACAATTGCCGGACCCTTCTCGCCGCCTTTTTCCCATCCGCCT
This sequence comes from Verrucomicrobiia bacterium, assembly GCA_035277185.1. Taxonomy (GTDB): domain Bacteria; phylum Verrucomicrobiota; class Verrucomicrobiia; order Limisphaerales; family AV2; genus DATEKZ01. The sequence continues at coordinate 6,410 of DATEKZ010000135.1, read as the reverse complement.
TTCCAGTCGAGTTCGAGTTCGCCTTTGATCTTGCCTTTCGCGGGGCTGTGACATTTGGAGCAGTTCTCGGCGAAGATCGGCCGGATCTTGTTTTCGAAGAAATCGAGTTGGGCTTTGGTTGGTTCGGCGGCGGATGTCGTGGAGACGGTCGAGAGGGTCAGCAGCAGGAGGGCGGTGAAAACGATTAGAGGTTGGCTCGCCCTCACCCCGGCCCTCTCCCCCAGGGAGAAGGAGACCAAAGAGGCGCGACCGGAAGATTCAACCGCGCCGAAGATCGATGCCGCCCTGGTGTAATCAGGCTTCGACCGCGCTCGATAACCCGAGGCTTCCTTACCACCGACGAGCGCCGAATGTTTCCCCTGGGGGAGAGGGATGGGGTGAGGGCGAGCGTCGATACCATCTCTTCTGGTCCCCGGCTCATGTCCGACGACCTGGTCGAGTGAAGCCGCAAAACATTTCGTTTTCATATCCACGCCCAGTTCACGCCAGGATCCCTTTCACCACCTTGCCGAAATTGTCCGTGAGCCGGAAATCGCGGCCATTGTAGCGATAGGTCAGCTTCTCGTGATTGAAACCAAGCAGGTGCAGCATCGTGGCGTGCAGATCGTGGACGTGCACCTTGTTCTCCACCGCCCGCGCGCCGAACTCGTCCGTCGCGCCGTAAATGGTCCCGCCTTTGACACCACCACCGGCCAGCCACACGCTGAACGCGCGGTTGTTATGATCGCGCCCCGGATTGTCGTTGCCGTTGCGATCCCGCGTCACCGTGCGGCCGAACTCGCCGCCCCAGATTACGACCGTGCTGTCGAACAACCCGCGTTGCTTGAGATCGGTGAGCAGCGCCGCGGCCGGCTTGTCGATTTCCGAGGCGCTCTGTTTGAGGCGATCTTCAATATCCTGATGGTGGTCCCAACCGCCGGCCCAGACCTGCACGAAGCGCACGCCGCGCTCGATCAGCCGCCGGGCGATGAGCAGTTGCCGGCCTTGCGGCGTGCTGCCGTAAAGCTCGCGAATGTTCTGCGGCTCCTTGGTGATATCAAAGGCGTCCGTGGCCTCCATCTGCATCCGATACGCCATCTCGTACGCTTCGATGCGGGCTTCGAGCTGCGGATCCTTCTGGAGGTGGCGTGCGTGAATCGTGTTCAGCTTCTGCACCAGGTCGAGCTGCCGTCGCTGTTCCTTCTCCGTAAAATACTGGTTCCGGATGTTTTGAATCATCCCTTCGACTGTGGCGGCCTTCGTGTTGATGCTCGTCGCCTGAAAGTTTCCCGGCAGGAACCCCGCTCCCCAGTTCAACGCGCCGCCCGGTGCCGACCCGCCCGGTCGCAGCGAAATGTAGCCGGGCATGTTTTCGTTCTCGCTGCCCAATCCGTAAAGCGCCCAGGCCCCGACGCTGGGCTTGGCCATGCGCAACGAGCCCGTGTTCATGAACACCGTCGCCACGTCGTGCGCCGGGATGTCGGTGTACATCGACCGGATGACGGCCAGGTCATCGACGTGATTACCGATGGCATCGAACACTTCACTCACTTCGATCCCTGATTTGCCCTTCTTTGCGAACTTGAATGGCGAGGGCATGGCCACACCGTTGAGACCGGGCAACGATTGTTCCTCGTATTTGGCCAGGACTGGTTTCGGGTCCCACGTGTCAATGTGGGAAGGCGCACCTTGCGCGAAGATGTGAATGACGTGTTTGGCTTTGGCGGGGAAATGGGTCGGTTTGACCCCTGCCGCCGACCCGGCGGTCGCGGCGATAACTTCGTCGGAAAGGAGACTGGTAAGACCGAGTGCTCCGAGCCCCATGCCGCAGCGGGCGAGAAACTGGCGGCGGGAACAAAGGACCTCCTCGGGTCGCATCCGGTTATTGCACAGGTAATCGTTCATAAGCCTAAGCAGGTTGATCAGCAACTCTTACGCCGAAACAGACGATGCCACCGGCGGGAAGGTAACATGAAATGCGCTCGAGGCGCCACTCAGGGAGCAAACGGGCCCGCGCGTATTGCGTGGCGTCCCGCCGTTTGGCGTGCCGCTGGTTTCGATTTGTGTTGTTCCGATTCAGTCATCTCATTTCGTCCCTTGGGTCCTGTCTGCGAAACCGGCCGCAAGGCCCATGCAACGGGGCGCCCAGCGAAGCGCGTTATGAACCAGCAAATCGCGGCGCCAAAAAAGAAAATCTTGACACCGTCGGCAACTGTACTAGTGTCCTATGACAGACAAATAAATGCTATGCTGTTTCAGCTTAATTTCAAGTCCGGCAAGCCCGTTTACCTGCAGGTCGTCGACCAGATCAAAACTGCCGCCGCCTCGGGCGCGTTGAAACCCGGCGAACCCTTGCCGTCGATCCGGCCCCTGGCCGAACAACTCCGCGTCAATCGCAACACCATCGCCAAGGCATACACGGAGCTTGAAAGCCAGGGCGTCATCGAAACCATTGCCGGCAAAGGCTGCTTCCTGAGCGCGAACAATTCTCCATTCAAAAAAGAGGTTCGCCTCAAACTGCTGACGGACGAGATCGATGCCGCCGTGATCCAGGCCCATCACCTGCAAGTCGCCCGAAAGGAGTTTCTTCAGCTCACCGAACAACGCTTCGATTTGCTGGAAGAAAAGCGCGCCGAGGCAGCAAACCCGTAACCGCTCATGAACACGAATACTCCCGTCATTGACATCAACCACCTCGTCCGCCGTTACGGCCGGACCGACGCTGTGAACGGCTTGAGCCTCCGCGTTCAGCCTGGCCGCTGCTACGGTTTCTTTGGGCGCAACGGCGCCGGGAAGACGACGACCATCAAGTGCCTGTTGAATCTCCTTCGGCCAACCGCTGGTGAGGTCAAGATGTTCGGGCTCGACCCGGCGCGGCATGAGGTTTCGGTCAAGTCGCGCCTCGCGTATGTGCCCGATCATGTCGCGTTCTATCCGTGGATGAATGTGCGCGAGACGCTCGATTACTTCGCGTCCTTCCGCGGGCATTGGAACCGCGACACTGAAAGCCGGTTGTTGGATCAATTCCGCCTCGACCCGGGACAGAAGACCAGTCACCTCTCAAAGGGCCAGAAAACCCAACTCGCGCTCATCACCGCCGTTTGTCCGGAACCGGAGCTTCTGGTGCTTGACGAACCGACCTCAGGCCTCGATCCGATTGTCCGTCGTGAGTTTATTCAAACCGTTATCGGCGCCTATCAGGAAGGCGCGCCGGGCCAAAGGACCATCTTTGTGTCCACTCACCTCATCACTGAATTCGAAGGCTTGATCGACGAGTTTACCATCGTTGAGGGTGGCCGGGAGATACTCACTCTCGAGTCCGACACGGCGCGACAACGCTACCAGAAGATTTACGCCCGATTTCCGAAGGAACCGTTGGCGTTGAATCTCGGCGGCGCGCAAGTGCTCCGCCGCGAAGGCCGCGAAGTGGAAGTCGTCGTGAACGGGAATTCGGCGGAGGTGCTCGAACAACTGAAGGCGCATTCTCCGGAATCCCTGAGCACCGAGGCACTGACGCTCGAAGAGATTTTCGTCGCCACGCTGAAACCGGGAGGAGTGGTCGTATGAAGCCGCCCCGATCCGTGCCGATCAGCTACGTTTTTCCGGGTTGGCTGCGCGTCCCCGTCCTCCCAATTCTCGTTGCGACAGAAATCCGTGCCATCTTTCCGGCCTGGTTGTTTGCCGTTTTGACCGCCGCAATCGCATCATTGCTGCCGGGTGACGAGCGCGGGCTACTTACCCTCACGCTGGGATACGGGTTCGGCTGCGCAGCGCTCGGCGCGATTGCCGCCGGCCACGATTTTTCGCACGGCACAGTGGGTGCGATTCTGAGCCTGCCTGTTCCTCGTGGACGACTCTGGTGGACGCGATTGTCGGTGGCACTCGCGGGCATGATTTTTTTGGCGCTGCTCGTGGGAATGCAGATTCACTTTTTTCGGCAGCCTCGACTTCCAACACGAGATCTGATCTGGGCGCTTACGATTTTCTTTTCCCCCGTGCTCAGCGGCCTGTTGGTGGCACCGTGGCTGACTCTGTTATGCCGGAGCTTGCTGGCCGGAATTGTTTTCACGGCCTCCCTTCCCTTCCTGTTTTTGATCATGGGCGAGTTCGCAGCCCAAGTGCGATTCGGCATCGGCCACGGTACATCTCCCGAAACTGAGAACTTCAAAGCAGGCGTTATCGGGCTCATGCTCCTCGCTCACTGGGTTGCGGGAGGCTATCTGGGCTGGCGCAGGTTTATGCGTCTGGAGGCAATCGAAGGCCCTATCGGCGAATTGCATCTGCCGCGCTGGTTGCGCAGCCGAAGTCCGACGACATCGGTGGCGCTGAAGCCAAAGCGGCGTCATCCCCTGTGGCAATTACTGAAGAAAGAATTGCGACTGCAGAAGATTGTCTTTGTCACCGCCGGCCTGTTCGTGGTGATTGTGCTCACTCTGTGGACAATCCATCAACTCCGGTTGGATCTGGACTCTGCGTTCGTCGATATCACGACGGTTTTTTTCATCGGAGTGGTCTCGATGCTGATAGGCGCAGTGGCCAGTGCCGAGGAACGGCAATTGGGAACTGCCGAATGGCAGGTGTTGCTGCCTATGGCGGCACGACAGCAATGGGCTGTTAAGGTCGCCACCGTGCTTGGTCTGGCGGTAATTCTCGCGGCCTTTTTGCCAGCCTGCGTGCTGGATCGAGTTTCGTGGGGAAACGAGGTCAAGGCCGAGTTGCCGTCATTGGCAATTTATTTCGCGGGTTTCGCAGCCGCCCTCGCCACCATAGGCCTCTACTTTTCCTCCCTGTGCAATAGCGGGCTGAAGGCGATGCTGATCTCACTGCCGGCAGGGGTGGGTATCCAGTGGTTGATCGGTATCGTCCGGAATCATCATGATGACGGGTTGCAGGCACATCGCGCGTATTTCGGGCCGGGTCCCTGGGACTGGCTGGTGACGTCGCTGCCACCGGTCCTGCTCGTCGGATTGTTTCTCCTCACGCTGCGTTTTGCGTTTTCGAACCATCGTTCCGCGGAACGTAGTGTTGGCCGAATCTGGCGGCAGCTGGGTTGCCTGATCGCTTACGTCGCACTGAGCGCTGCGCTCTGCTACAATGTCCTCTTCCTCTACCCCGCGGCCGACCGTGACAATCAGGAGGAGGCGCAATCGCCACCTTCATTGTGATTTCGATCTCCTCGCTGGTTACCTGGTATCTGTAAAGAGCAACGGAACAAAGTCCGCAAGATACCTCCGCCACACGGGCCAACTATGGTTGCCCTCGGTTTCCAGGAATTCGTGGCGAATGTTCTTTGTCTTGAGCAGTCCCGAAAGCTCGCGGGCGTTTTCGATCAACCGATCATCCTTGCCGCAGGCGATCCAGAGCAGTTTGAGTTTCTTGTTGGTCGTCGCCGGATCGGTGAGGGCTTTGGCCGCGGCGGTTTCGGGATTGCGCACAAAGGAACTGAATCCACCCACCCAACCAAACAGTTCGGCGTGATTCAACCCGATGGTCAACGACTGCCCGCCGCCCATCGAGAGACCGGCAATCGCCCGGCTAGCAGCATCCTTGCGCACCCGGTAGTTTGCTTCCACGAACGGAAGCACGTCCTCCAGCAGGTCGCGTTCGAAGTCGGTCACGTTGCGCGAAATCATGTCGGGACTGGGCATCCCGGTGGTTTGCAGTGACGCCGCGTGGCCGTCAGTCATAACGATGATCATTGGCTTCGCCTTCTTCTGCGCGATCAGGTTGTCCAGAATCCAATGCGCGCGTCCGAGCACTGTCCAGGTTCCCTCGTTGTCGCCGGAACCGTGGAAGAGATAGAGCACAGGATAACGGCTCCGTCCCTCATCGTAACCCGGCGGTGTATAGACGCGCAGGTGGCGCAGTCGGCCCAGCGATTTGGAATGGTAACTGTGCGACCGCACCGTTCCGTGTGGGACGTCCTGAAACTCATGAAGTAACGGCGTGTTGCCTGGAACTTCCAGAATGCTCGTGGTTGGCGACCGCATCGGTTTCACCTCGCGATTCATGGGGTCGGCGGTGCGGAAGCCGTCAATCGTGAAGCCATAGCCGTAAAGCTCCGGTGCGAGCGGGCCGAGCGTGACGCTCCAGACTCCCTGATCGTCCTTGGTCATCGCTTTGGTTCCGCCGGGCCATTCACCGGACACGCTGGCTTCGGTCGCCTTCGGCGCGCGCACGCGGAATGTGACCGTGCGGTCAGCGTGGATTTCGGGGGAGAGTGGCGGCGGTGTGAAGGCGGGGCGGTTGGTGGCCGGGGGTGTCTGGGCGCTTGCGTACACCGGGGCGATGCAAGTCAGGAGGATCGCTGGCCATGCCCTGGCCATTCTTGCCGGGGAGAGAGGAATCATGGCGCCGACGGTATCTGTTCCCGCCGAGCGACTCAAGCCCTTCCGGGACGGAGGGCGCAACTTGACACTACCACCGTTGGA
>DATEKZ010000134.1:0-3235 GCA_035277185.1 Verrucomicrobiia bacterium | reverse complement strand
GCCACTTCCCGTCCGCCTTGGCGTGGTAACCGAGCTCGGCCACGTATCGGGTGCCGCCGCGGCCGACGTGAATAAACCAATTCCGCGATTCCGGGTGCACGTGCACCTCGTTGAATGGCTCGCCGATCACCGCGTCGATGTAAACGCGAATGACCAGATGCCGGTCGGCGGAGAGCCCATTGTATTCACGAAGCTGCTCGCGCGTGAGGTCCCAGTGAGCGTAGAGCCATTGCGGATCGCGGGCGGCGAGTAAGAGCTTTTTGGTGCCATAGGCCTCGGGCAAGTCCTGCTCTTCGACCTTTCCAAAGTGTTCCGGGGGCGGCGTGGGGCCGAGGGCGTAGCGCTGGCCGGGTCCGCTCACCGGCGGTGCGGCAGGCGCGTCTCCTTCGAGGAGGATCGGCGGCACTTTGACTGCGCGCTTTCGGGGCGCTGCTTTCGTCGTGGGCGTCGCGGGTTCGGTCGCGGCCGCGCCGGCAGCGCGGCGCGTTCGAGGGCGGGGTTGGACGGACTCGGCCTGTAGAGCCGCCGGGGGTGTCTTCGGCGCGGCGGCCTTTCGAGGAGTCGTCTTCTTTTCCGGTTTCATAGGGGCCTTTGGGTTCGGAAACGGCGGCGTACGAATCAGCCATGCGCAGATTACGTCGAAGGAAAGCGGGCGCGCAACGGAAATCAAATGAACGAGGTTCGAGCTGCTGTTTGGAGGCGCGCTCAAGGCGCCTTTAAGGAAATAGTTGACGACGGTAGGTCCTGCGCTGAGACTTATTCTGCCGGATGGACGAGTCTAACAACGAAACCAAGCCAACCGCGCCGGAGCCGTCCCTGCTGGTTTACGTGGTCGATGATGAACCGATGGTTGGCGATGTGGTACAGGCCATTTTGAAGTTGGGGGGATATCGATCGATCTGTTTCCAGGATCCGGTCCGGGCCCTGCAGGCGTTCACGGAAGCCAACCCCAGGCCTGCGCTGTTGCTGACGGACTTTCAGATGCCGCAGATGACAGGCCGCGAGTTGATCCAGCGGTGCAAGGAAATTCAACCCGAACTGAAGACCATCCTTTACAGTGGCAACGTTCAAGAGGACACCGTCGCCATGTATCGGACCAGACCGGACCGCTTTTTGAGAAAGCCCTTCACGCCGAAAACGCTGATCGACATCGTGAATTCCATCGTGGCGACGTGACGCCGGATTTGGGCTTCTTCGGTTTTCGCCGCCGCCAAAGGCTGGTCGCCTCTCCGACGTGTCAGATTCCGACTGGGCGTAGCGGCAGGCGTCCCGCCTGCCGGAGAGGGCGGCATCTTGCCGCCCGGAGCCGGCGACGAATTCAAACCCCCCTCCGATGTCCGAGGTGGATCCCACCGGGCGAGACGCCCGGCTCTACGGCAGGCGGGACGCCCGCCGCTACCAACACACTCGGAGATGCGTCCCGGAGGCTTTGACTCCCGGTTTCCGCCTGGTTAGCCTTCCGGCGTGACATTGCGCGGCAAGAAACTGGGGCTGCTCCTCTCGATTCCGCCCGATCATCCCGCCTTCAGACACGGTGTTCGCCTCGCGGAGACCGCGCTCTCACAGGGCGTGGATGTTTACCTGTATTGCATCGACGACGCCGTGAGCGGGGTTGGGGACCCGCGCTTGCAGGCGCTCAAACAAGACGGCCTGAAACTGTTCGCCTGCGCTTACGGTGTGCAGCGGCGCAACCTGGCCATGAGTGACCAGGCGGTGTTTGCCGGGCTGACCGTTGTCAGCGATCTGATCGCAACCACCGATTGCTTCGTCAGCTTCAACTGAACCGGCGCCGCGCGGCAAAAACGCGAATCCAGCATGAACTCGCGGCTTCTCATCGTGATCACCAGCGATCCGCGAACCAGCCCCAAACCGGCCGAAGCCGTCCGCATCGCGGCCGGCGTTGGGACCTGGAGGAAGGTGGCCGTCACGATCTATCTGCGCGCCGCCGCCGTGCTGGCTCTGAGCGAGTTCCCCGACAAGTTGATTGATGAGACAAACTTTACGCGCTACCTGCCGCTGGTGCCGGAGTCGGGCGGGCTGATCTGCGCTCAGCGCGGCGCTCCGTTGCTCAAGGAGATCGGCGAGGCGCCGGTTTCATTCCGTGAGATCGACGACGACGAACTGGCCTGCCTGACGGCTACGCATCGATATGTCGCGCGCTTCTGACAAGCGGAGGGTATTGCACATAATGACCCGGCCGGACCACGGCCTGGCATCGAAAGTCATCGCGGCCCAACGAAAGCGAACCGACCTGGAGGTCAAAGAGGTGAGACTGACGACGCCTGAGCCGGACTACGGGCGGTTGCTGGAGGAATTGTTCGAGGCGGACTCAATCGAAGTGTGGTGATGCCGTCTGTTTGAGAGAGGCCAGGATTTGTTCGGCGGCGGTGCGCGGGTTTTCCGCGCCGCAAATCGGACGCCCCATCACCAGCCAATCGGCGCCCGCGTCGATGGCTTCCTTCGGTGAAAGGGTCCGCTTTTGATCGTCCTTCTCGCTGCCCTCGGGGCGGATTCCCGGAGTCACCAGTTTCATGTCTTCCGGAATGATTTGTCGCAGGGCCGCGATTTCGAGGGCCGAACACACCAGGCCGCGAAGGCCGGCTTTCGCGGCGAGTTCCGCCAACCGCTCGACCTGATGGCCCACGTTCGGGCTCATCCCGATTTCGCTGAGTTCATTGCTGTCGAGACTGGTTAATACCGTCACACCCAGCACCAGCGGCGGTGTGCGTCCGAGCGCCTGGGCGGTTTCTTGCGCGGCCAGCTCGGCGGCCCGCATCATTTCACGTCCGCCGCTGGCGTGAATGGTGAGCATCTGAACGTCGAGATGCACCGCCGCCGTCACCGCGCCGGCAACGGTGTTTGGGATGTCGTGAAACTTCAGATCGAGAAAGACCGATGCGCCCATGTCGCGGATGCGACGGACGACTTCAGGGCCGGCGCTGACGAACAGCTCTTTGCCCACTTTGAACGCGCCAACGACCGGCGCAAGTTGTTCGGCCAATCGAAGCGCCGTTTCCATCTTCGGCACGTCCAGAGCGACAATGATCGGATTGTTCACGCGCCGCAGTCTAGCCGCAGGGTGAGCGATTAGAAACAGATTTTCCTGGCGCCGAACTGACGGGAGGGTAGGGACGCCGCGCTGCGGCGTCACCGCCCGCGTTCAGCGGGCGGAACAGATCGTCTTGTCGATGCTTCGGGCGTGCAGTCACACCGTTCCGCGCCCGCTGGGCGCGGG
>DATEKZ010000133.1:0-3344 GCA_035277185.1 Verrucomicrobiia bacterium | reverse complement strand
CTGATCATGGCGACGTTCCTCCAGAGTATTTTCGGCTACGAGACCCGGCTTAATGCGTTCGTGGCCGGGATTGCCCTCGGATTCGCGGTCGTCCCTATTGTGTTTTCGATCTCGGAAGACGCCTTGACCAGCGTGCCCCGCACTTATACACAAGCGGCCCTGGCCTTGGGTTCTTCGAAATGGCAGGCGGCCTGGCAGATCGTTTTACCGGCAGCGTTGCCTGGCGTGTTCGCGGCGGTGGTCCTGGGTTTCGGCCGGGCCATCGGCGAAACTATGATTGTCCTGATGGTCTGCTCGGCCAGCGTGATGTCTTGGAGCATTTTTGATTCAGCCCGGAGCATCACGACCACGATCGCCGCCGAGATGGCGGAAGCGGTTTCCGGCGGACACCATTACCGGATTCTGTTCATGCTCGGCTCGCTCCTGTTTGCAGTGACGTTTCTATCGAACATGGCCGGTGAAGTCATCGTGCAGCGGTTCAAACGAAGGTTGGAGGGCAAACGGCAGTGAACGGACAACCGTCATTGGCGGGAACCCGGGGCCGGCATTTCCGGTCCGACCGGTTCGATTTCGGCTCCTTCTTGTTCAGCGGACTGACGGGGCTTGCCACCCTGCTCATCCTCGCCATCCTCGCCGTGATTCTGGGCAATATCCTGATCAACGGCTGGAGCGGACTGTCCTGGCGGTTCGTTTCCACGATTCCCAAAAAGGATTTCTTTGATCCGGAAACGACCGGGGTCCTCCCGATGATCATCGGGACGACCTTTCGCGTGTTCATCATGACAATCTTTGTCATCCCGATCGGCGTCATTACCGCCATCTACCTGACGGAGTACGCCCATAACACGGCCCTCTCCACGCGGATCATCCGCGGCGCGGTCAACAATCTGGCCGGCGTTCCCTCCATCGTTTTCGGCCTGTTCGGGCTGGGTTTCTTCATCAATTTCATCGGCAGGAACATGGATGCGATCCTGAACTCGCCGGGACCGACCTGGAGCCAGCCGGCGGTCATTTGGGCTTCGCTGACGTTGGCGGTGATGACCTTGCCCGTCGTGATCGTGGCCACCGAGGAATCGCTGAGAGCCATTCCGCCGGGCTTGCGCGAAGCCAGCCTTGCGCTGGGCGCAACGAAGCTGGAGACGATTATCAGGATCGTACTGCCGCAAGCGCTGCCCGGTATCATGACCGGCGGGATTCTCGCCGTGAGCCGCGCCGCGGGCGAAGTCGCGCCCATCCTCTTCACCGGCGTGGCCTACTACATGGCCTCCCTGCCCAAATCGCTGACCGACCAGTTCATGGACCTGGGCTACCATGTCTATGTGCTCTCGACCCAGTCGCCTAATATCGAACAGACGCGCCCTATTCTGTATGCAACCGTGTTGGTGCTATTGTTGCTGACCTTTGCGCTCAATTTTGTGGCGATCCTGATCCGGGCGCACGTGCGCAAGAAACTGCGGGCCCTCAATTAACCAGAGTCTGCTATGGCCGAAACCATTCTCCAGAAACTTTCCGTCACGGCCCCCGCGACCGGCGAAGCGAAGAGCGCGACCGGCCCGCTCATTGAAGTCGATAGCCTCTCGCTCTACTATGGTCCGGCGAGGGCGCTGAAGAGCATCAACCTGCAAATCGGCGAACGGGTCGTTACGGCGTTTATCGGGCCGTCCGGCTGCGGCAAATCCACCTTGCTGCGCTGCTTCAACCGGATGAACGATCTCATCGACGGTGTGCGGATCGAAGGCGCCACGCGCATCGGCGGACATGACATCTACAGCCCCCGCGTGGACGTCATCGAGCTGCGCAAACGTGTCGGCATGGTGTTCCAGAAATCCAACCCGTTTCCCAAGTCCATCTACGACAACATCGCCTACGCCCTGCGCCTGCACGGCGTCAAAGCGAAGTCCGACGTGGATGCCATCGTGGAACAGAGTCTCCGGAATGCAGCGCTGTGGGACGAAGTGAAGGACCGTCTGCACACCAGTGCGTTGGGCCTGTCCGGCGGCCAGCAACAGCGGCTCTGCATCGCCCGCGCGATCGCCATCAAACCGGAGATCATCCTGATGGACGAACCGGCCTCGGCGCTGGATCCAATCGCCACGGCGAAGATCGAAGACCTGATTCTCGAATTGAAAAAGCAATTCACCATCGTCATCGTCACGCACAATATGCAGCAGGCGGCGCGCATCTCGGACTTCACGGCGTTCTTTTACCTCGGCGAACTGATCGAGTTCGACTCCACCCGTAAAGTTTTCACTAATCCGTCAAAGAAACAGACGGAGGACTACGTCACCGGGCGGTTCGGATAATTCCAACACGTATGATTCACTTCGAACAGGAAATCACCGATCTCAAGGACAAGCTGCTGACGATGGCCAGCAAGGCCACGAACGCGGTCAGCAAGGCGATCAAGGCATTGGTGGACCGCGATGACGACCTTGCCCGCGCCGTGCAGGAGGAGGACAACGCGCTCGATCAGTTCGAAATTGAAATCGATGAAATCGCCATCGGACTTCTGTCCAAGGCGCCGCTGGCCAGCGACCTTCGCCTGATTACCGTGGCAATGAAGATTTCCCACGACCTGGAACGCGTCGGCGACGAAGCCACGACCATCGCCCGCCGATCCATCGAGCTGAGCCAGGAACCGCAACTCAAGCCGTACATCGACATCCCGCGGATGGCGAGGATGGGCCAGGACATGTTAAACGACGCGCTCGACGCCTTCGTCCATGGTCACCCGGAAAAGGCCCGGGCGGCGATCCCGCGCGACAAGGAAGTGGATGCCCTCAATAAACAACTCCACCGTGAGTTGTCCAGTTACATGGTCGAACGGCCCGCCACGATTACGCGCTGCCTCAACCTGATGGTCATTTCCAAGAGCCTGGAACGGATCGCCGACCACGCCACGAACGTGGCTGAGGAAGTGGTTTATCTCTACGAAGCGAAGGACATTCGCCACACCGGCAAGGGCAAGGAATCCTGAAACGGCAGATCCCGCACACGCTCAGGCTCGCAGCCTGTCGCCCCGGACATACGGTCGCGGAATCGGTGCGTCGGTGGCGGCCTCGGGAATCGCCAGTCTCGTGGCGGGATCCTCCAGTTCGCGGAACAGCAGAAGGATCATTTCCAGCAGGTCATCCAGGTGAAACGGCTTCATCAGCACCATCTCGCTCACCCGGTTCAGAAAATCCTTCACTCTCAGGTTCTCGGGGTGGGCCGTCAGAAAAATGAACCGTTCGCACAGGTGCGGCTTCACGCGCTGGACCGCGTGATAAAACATGTCTCCCGCCATCGTCGGCATCACCACGTCACACAGAATCACATCGAAATCGGCTTCCATGACCGCCTTG
>DATEKZ010000132.1:0-6831 GCA_035277185.1 Verrucomicrobiia bacterium | reverse complement strand
GAAGGGTGGGTGATCGGCGAATCGTTTGGTTCGCAGCCCGCGTGGCAGCTCATCAAGCGCGCCCGCGAGAATTCAACTGGCTTTCAAACCCGTGGGCTGGTTCTGGCCGGTGGATTTGTCCGACATCCGACAATCTGGGGGGTACGCCTGTTGGAGCGGGTGAGTCGCCGCATTTCGCTCCGGGCTGTGACGGTGTTTTGCGCGATTTACGCCCGCTACGCCAAATTCCGACACCGGCACGCGCCGGAATCACTGGCCAGCATCAAGGAGTTCGTTGCGAACCGTTGCACTGAGGCCGATCGTCAGGCAATCACGTATCGCTACGTACTGATTGCGGAGAACGATCTGCGTCCGGTCGCGTGCCGGACGACGATTCCGGTCCACTATCTGGCCGGTTCGGTGGACCCGTTGGTTCCCTGGCCGCATGTGCGTTGGTGGTTGCGCCGGAACTGTCCGGGTTACCGCGGCGGGAAGACGATCTGGCGCGCGGATCACAATGTTCTGGCTACCGCGCCCAAGAAGTCGGCCGATCAGGTCCTTGCCTGGATTGGGCGCCCGCATCCTCCGCAGCGCGACATCAAATCGATTATGCACAGCGACGGGCATGACCATCGGTTCTCTGTTCAAGCTAGTCGGAGCGAGTGCCACTTTATCGCCGGCCTGCACTTGGGTGTGTCCCGTTCCCCCTCACCCTGACCCTCTCCCCGGGGGGAGAGGGAACAGCCGAAGCCGCGTTCGAGAACCCAAGACGCTCGCCAGCAGAAGGCCGGGCGTGGTCGCTCCCTCTCCCCAAGGGAGAGGGCGGGGGTGAGGGGGAAGGAAGCGGCCGAATATCCATGCGGGAGCAAGATTTTGAGAGCGCCATCGGAGCGAGCGCTGCGTTGATCCTGTTCACCGCCCTCGACTAACCCGCGACCAGTTTTTCAAAGCCCTCCTCAATCGTTGTCGTATTTTGAATCCGGGCCAGTTTCGCGTACAGACCTCCGGCTTCAAACAATTCTTCGTGCGTGCCGCGCTCGATGATTTCGCCGTGATGCAGGACGAGGATCTGGTCCGCCTGCCGGATGGTGCTGAGACGATGGGCGATGACGAAACTGGTGCGTCCGGCCATGAGCCGTTCGAGGGCCTCCTGAATCAATCGTTCCGTGGCGGTATCGACACTGGCGGTGGCCTCGTCGAGGATCAGAATCGGCGCGTTCTTCAGGAGCGCGCGGGCGATGCTGACCCGCTGTTTTTCGCCCACGCTTAACTTCACGCCCCGTTCGCCAACGCGCGTGTCGTAGCCTTCCGGCAGCTTCGAGATGAACTCGTGGCAATTGGCAGCGTGCGCGGCGCCAACGAGTTCGGCTTCCCCGGAATCGAGTTTCCCGTAAGAGATGTTTTCGCGGATGGTGCCGTTGAAGAGAAACGGTTCCTGGCTGACGACGGCAATCTGCGCGCGTAGAGACTCGAGCGTCACCTGACTCGTATCCTGGCCATCGATCGTGATCCGGCCGGAGGTCGCCTCGTAAAACGCCGGGAGGAGATTCACGAGAGTGGATTTGCCGGCACCCGTGGGCCCGACGAGCGCAACCATGTCACCGGGCCTGGCCTGGAGGGAGATGTTCCTCAACACCGCGCGCCCGGGCCCGTAGCTGAAGCCAACGTTGTCATAGACGACTTCGCCGCGAACTTTCAAAAGTGCTGCCGGCATCCTGCCGGCACGCTGGACTGAAGTAGCTGCCTGGCGGCTCGAAACTGGATCTCCTTCATCCTGCCGGCGGGACGCCGTCAGCACGTTATGGTCGCGCTCGACGGGAGCGTCAAGGATGTCGAAGACCCGTTCGCCGGCGGCGCGGGCCGCCTGGAGCATCTGGTTGAGTCCGTGCAGCCGGCCCATCGGTTCGTAGAACAGAGCGAGGTATAACAGGAATCCGAACATCTCTCCGAGTTTCATGGAACCCTCGAGGACCTGTCGGCCGCCGACCCAAAGGACCAGCACGGTCCCGAGCGCCGCCGCGAAGCTCATTGCCGGAGAATATGCGGCCCAAACGCGCATTACCTGAAGCGTGCCTTTGCGGAGATCGTCGGCCCGCTGGGCAAAGCGCGAGTCTTCGTGCGGCTCCCGGCCGAAGGCTTTGATCTGGCGGACCCCCTGGAGATTGTCCATGAGCAAGGCGTTCATCGCGCTGGCAGCGAGGCGCTGGGCGCGGTAGCGCCGATGGGCGGTGAGCGTGTACCACGCCGCGCCGGCAGCGAGCAACGGCAACGGAACCATTGTCACCCAGGCAAGCGCCGGGTTCACGACGAACATGATGGCGACAACGCTGATGATGCTCAAGACCGCCACGGTTCCCTGTTCGGTGCCGTCGATGAGGACGCGCTCGACGGAATTCACGTCCTCAATGACACGGGTCATTAGATCGCCGGAAGCGCGCTGATCGAAGTAATTGACGGGCAATCGTTGCAGCCGCGCGTAAACATCGCGGCGCATATCGTAAATGACGTTTTGTTCGAAAGTGTTGTTGATCCGGATGCGCAGGCTGTTGAAGAGGTCGCGCAGCAGAAACGCCCCCAACAGGCCCAGCATCACGGGTGTCAGCAACCCGGCCCGCCCCTCGCCAATCACCTCATCAATCACCATGCGAACCAACTGCGGATAGGCGAGCGCGAAGGCCAGGGAAAGAACAGCGCAAGCGACGGTCCCCAAGGCCATGAACTTGTAGGGACGAAGGTAAACCGCCACTCGCCGGACGATTTCCCAGGTCGAACGCGACCGGGCGATGAAGGTCGGATCCGTGTTCGCGGTGGTTTGGGGGTGTCGCGACATGGTGGCGTGAGGACTTTTGGATGTGCCGCGCCGTTATCGAAGCATCCCCTTCACCATCGCCGGTTTGAGTTCCGGCAGTTTTCGGGACCGCCCTTTGTCTTTGTCCGCCGGGACGTGTCGGGCCGGCTGGCTGGCTTTGAGAAACTCGACCATGGCCCGGGCAAACGGGGCGAGATCCTTCGGGGTGCGGCTGGAGATCAGGTTTCCGTCGATGACCACCGGTTCGTCCTTCCAATTGGCGCCGGCATTTTCGAGATCGTCCCGGATGCCCAGGGAGCCGGTCGCGCGTCGGCCCTTCAGAATTTTTGCAGAGATGGGAATCCAGCCGCCGTGACAGATGAACGCGATCAGTTTTTCCTGTTCGAAGAACTTGCGGGTGAGCGACAAGACTTTCGGATCGCGTCGCAGTTTGTCCGGCATGAATCCGCCGGGAATGAGCAATCCGAGGAAGTCGTCGCTTCGGGCCTCGCTGATGAGCAGGTCGGCGGCGGCGGGATAGCCGTGCTTGCCGCGAAAGGTTTTCAGTTCGCTTGCGGCGAGGCGCGTCTCGTATCCGGCCTCTTCCAATCGGAGTTTGGGATACCAGAGTTCGAGATCCTCGTAGAAGTCATCTACAAAACTGAGAATGGTTTTCTGCATGCTCTCTTTAGACCAGAAACCAGCTCGCCTGGACATATTTTTTGCCCGATGCCCGGCTGAGCCGCGGAAGATAGCGGGCCGATTTTCGTCGAGAAAAAAGGCGTGCATTGGAAACGGGAACCGTTAATTTACGAAGGATTAATGTATCCGCAGGTTGATACAAAAGACTCTGTTGCGGTGGAGAACGAGGTCCAGGCCGCATACGTGGCCATGTTCCCCCAGGGCAATCACTCGTTTGTGCCAACGGTCCTTGGATGGGTGAG
The DNA here is from genome assembly GCA_035277185.1 of Verrucomicrobiia bacterium. Taxonomy (GTDB): domain Bacteria; phylum Verrucomicrobiota; class Verrucomicrobiia; order Limisphaerales; family AV2; genus DATEKZ01. The sequence continues at coordinate 3,120 of DATEKZ010000132.1, read as the reverse complement.
GGATTGTTTTGGCGGGCGCTACCGGGATTACCAGGCCAGCGACGCGCGTTACCATGATCTGGAGCATACCCTGCAGGGGACGCTTTGCATGGCCCGGTTGCTGCATGGGCGGCAGCAAGCCAACGCAAAACCCGTGGTGACACAGCGGATGTTTGAACTCGGTCTGCTGGCGATCCTGCTGCACGACACCGGCTACCTCAAGAAACGCGACGATTTGGGCGGCACCGGCGCGAAATACACGCTCACGCACGTCGCCCGAAGCGTGCAATTCGCCGAGCAGCTCCTCGAGGAAAAGGGCATCGGTATCAACGAAATACGAACCGTCCAGCACATGATCCGCTGCACCGGCGTGAACGTGGACCTTGGCCGCGTGCCGTTCCAGACCGAGCTGGAAAAGGTGGTGGGCTTCGCGCTGGGCACTTCGGACCTGCTGGGCCAGATGGCGGCCGAAGATTATGTGGAAAAACTTCCGATTCTCTACTCCGAATTCGAGGAGTCGGCCCGGTTCTACGAAGGCAAAATGGTCGGCGTTTCCAGCTTTTCCAGCGCCGATGACCTCGTTCGCAAGACTCCGGACTTCTGGGCCAAGTACGTGATGCCCAAACTCAACAACGATTTCTGGGGCATCCACCGCTATTTGAACAAACCCTATCCGAACGGGCCGAATGATTACGTGCGGCGTGTCGAGGCCAACATCGACAAGCTTCGTCGCCAGCTCTCGGCCGTCGCCTGAAGGCGCGGCCCGGGTTTCTCCGCGTCGTTCTCAGTCCGGGAGGTTTTCCATTTTCCAGCGCGCGGCCCTCCATTAACCTTGCCTCATGCCGCGTGACTACGTGCTGCAACCGTTCCGGGCCCCGGTCGATCTGCAAATCGACTACGCGCGCGAACTGAATCCGCAGCAGCACGCGGCGGTCACCGCGCCGCCAGGACCGGGGCTCGTCATCGCCGGCGCCGGCGCCGGCAAGACCCGCACGCTCACTTACCGCGTCGCGTTCCTCCTCGAACAAGGGATCCCCGCCGACCGCATTCTTCTGCTGACCTTCACGAACAAGGCCGCCCGCGAAATGATGCGGCGCGTGGCGGATCTCCTCGGAGGCGACCTTTCCGACCTCTGGGGCGGTACGTTTCACTCGGTCGGCAACCGCATCCTGCGCCGGCACGCCGATCGGCTCGGTTATCCCCGCAACTTCACCATTCTCGACCGCGAAGACGCGAAAGACCTGATCAGCGCGGCGATCGACAGCGCGGAGATCGATGTGAAGGCGACGCGTTTTCCCAAGGCCGACGTGCTCGGGGACATTTTCTCACTCGTCGTGAACACGGAGAAACCGGTTGCGAAGCTGCTGGAGGAGCAATACGACTATTTCAGCGCCCTGGCCCCGCAGATCGAGGACCTGCAACGCCGCTACGCCGAACGCAAACGCGCGGCGGGTGTGATGGACTTCGACGATCTGCTGGTGCTCTGGCTGAAGCTGCTCCAGGAACACGCCGAGGTCCGCGAACAGTACCAGCGGCGGTTCCAGTTCATCCTCGTGGACGAGTACCAGGACACCAACCGGCTCCAGAGCGACCTGATCGACCTGATCGGCGCGCGGCATCATAACGTCATGGTGGTGGGCGATGATTCGCAAAGCATCTATTCGTGGCGCGGCGCCAACTTCCGAAACATCCTCGAATTCCCCCAACGCTACCCGGAGGCGACGATTTACAAGATCGAGACAAATTACCGGAGCACGCCCGAGATTCTCACACTGGCCAACGCAGCCATCGCCGCCAACATCAATCAATTCACCAAACAGCTCGCACCGGCCCGCAAGGCAGGCGTCAAGCCGGTGGTTGTCCCCTGCGGCGATGCCGGTGAGCAAGCGGTGTTTGTTACCCAACGCGTCCTCGAACTCCGGGATGAGGGGGTGGATCTGAACGGAATAGCGGTGCTCTATCGCTCGCACTTTCACGCGCTCGAACTCCAGCTCGAACTCACGCGCCGCAATATCCCGTTCACGATCACGAGCGGAATCCGGTTCTTCGAGCAGGCGCACATCAAGGATGTCGCGGCCTTTCTGAAGCTGGTCCTTAACCCGCGCGACGAGCTGGCCTTTAAACGGCTGGCCAGGCTGTTGCGGGGCATTGGCGGAAAGAGCGCGGACAAACTCTGGGCCGCGTTTAAAGCGGAACGCGGAGCGGGGAACGGGGAATCAGGAAAGAAGCATCCGATCGCCAGTGCGCTTCAATTGTGCGCGGCCAGCGTGCCGAAGAAGGCGGCGGCTGCCTGGGCGCAATTCGCGGCGACCGTGTCACAGCTCGAAGATGAATCGGTGCGGACCGATCCGGCGAAGATGATCCGGCTGGTCCTCGAAGCCGTTTACGAGGATTACCTGAAGGAGCAATACACCAACTATCGCTCGCGTCTGGAAGACCTGGAGCAACTCGCGACCTACGCCCGGCAATTCTCCGCCAGTGAAGACTTTCTCAGTCAGCTCGCCCTGCTCACGAATGTCGAAGCCGAAGACGATAAACCGGCGTCGTCGGACACCGAGCAACTCCGGCTCTCCACGATTCACCAGGCCAAGGGCCTCGAGTTCGCCGTCGTATTCGTCATTATGCTTTGCGATGGGCTGTTCCCCTCGGCGCGGTCGCTGAAAGGCGCCGAGGATGAGGAAGAGGAGCGTCGGCTGTTTTATGTGGCGATCACGCGGGCAAAGGACGAACTCTATTTGTGTTATCCGCTGGTCCGCTTCGGACACGGGCAGGACGGCGACGCGCTGCAACCGCCATCGCGTTTCCTGAACGAGATTCCGAAGGAGTTGATCGAGGAGTTGAATCTGCGGTCGTTCAGTCCCTATGGATGAGGGCTGGGAGGCCGGACGGCTGCACGAATGCAGGTAAGCCAATGAATCGACTACAGCGGGGCCGCGCGCCTTTTGCCCCAAGGGGGCAGCGTCAATCAGCCCAGCGTTGCCACGTCGAAGGCGGGGCTACGCTGGGCGGTGAACACAAAATGGATCAACCCTGAAAGCGGTTGAATCCACGCGGTTGGACGATGATGCACACCCCGCTGGGGTTGGAATTTTGTTTCCCTCGGGTGACCCAGGGCAGCTCGTGCCTCGCAACCCTGGGCTG
>DATEKZ010000131.1:0-3532 GCA_035277185.1 Verrucomicrobiia bacterium | reverse complement strand
AGGGCGCGCCGGGCCAGGGACCTTCTCCCCAACGACCCGGCCGCGGCCGATACGCTCGGGTGGATTCTCTACCAACGGGGCGAATATCCATCGGCGCTGAGCCTGTTGAAGGAGAGCGCGGACAGGCTCCCGACGGAAGCCGAGGTCATCTTTCATCTCGGGGCAACTCATTACATGTTGGGCGAGGAGGATGCCGCCCGCATCGCGTTGCAGCGCGCCCTGCAATTGAACTCCGTTTTTCCCGGCAACGAGGAAGCGAAACGCCGACTGGCCGTGCTCTCCATCGATGCGCGGTCCGCAGACGCGAAGGCGATCGCCAGTCTGGAAAAGGACACACGGGAACAACCTGCGGATCCTGTCGCCCTGGCGCGGTTGGCGTCGATCTATGAACGGGACGGCGTCGTGAAGAAAGCGGCGGACGCCTATGAAAGAATCCTGGAACGGAGCCCGCAAAACGTTATCGCCTTGTCAGGCCTGGCCCGGCTTTATTCAGGGCCGCCGCCGCTGCAGGACCTGGAGCGTGCTTTCAAACTTGCGAAGGCAGCCCGGGACGAGGCGCCGGACGATGCCGCGGTGCTGTTGGTTCTAAGCCGCGTCGCCTTCAAGAGAGGAGACCACCCGTGGGCGACCAGCCTCTTCGAGGAATGCGCTCGCAAGCGGCCCGGCGATCCCGAGATTCTGCATGACCTGGAGTGGGGTTACTACAACCTCGGACGGATTCAGGAAGCGGAGGCAACCATGCAAAGCGCGGAGCGAAGCCCGGGTCAATTCTCCCGCACAGACAGCGCGAAGCGGTTCCTCGCGATCAGCCCCCTTTCCCGGGATCGGGCGAAAGCCAAAGGGGGCGCGGACCGGGTGGACCAGATACTGAGGGAGGATCGCGACTATCTTCCCGCGCTCGTCGCCGCCGCGCTGATCCTCGAAGAACGAGGCGAAACGGAGAACGCGAAACGGGCATACGAACAGATCCTGGATCGATATCCGCACTTTGCTCACGCAAACAGGCGTTTGGCGGCGTTGTATGCGGAGAATCCCTCCGAGAGCCAGAAGGCATCCGATCATGCCGTCAAGGCCCGCGCCGTTTTTCCGGAAGACGCGGAGGTCAGCAAGGTGTTGGGCATCGTGGCCTATCGCCGGGGCGACTTTGCGGTGGCGGCTCGGTGGTTGAAGCAAAGCGCGGAAAAACTTCCGGGCGACGGCGAAGTGTTTTACTGGCTCGGGATGACCCACTACCGGCTCAAGGACGAGAGCCAGAGCAAACAGGCGCTGCAAAAGGCGCTCGCGCTGAATGCCGCCGGGAAATTTGCCGAGGATGCAAAACGCACGCTCAAAGAGTTGAAGTAGCTCCGACCCCTCGTCCTCGTCGTCGTTCTCGTTCTCTTGATCGAATAGAACGACTCAACCACGGCTAACCACGGATGGACACGCTCATTGTTATGGGTGGTGCTTCCGTCAGGCTTCCTCAGTAAACTCCTTCACTTCCGCAGGTCGTTCGCGTTGCGATCTCCCGTCAGGGGGCGTCTTCTTCAACGCCAAGTCCGCGGTGTTAGCCTGTTAGCCGGCGGATCTGAATCTTCATTCTTCGACTTCACGTCCCCCTCGCGCAGCAGCGCGGGCTTCAAGTAATCCACCTCTCGGTGCAGTGCTTTCCCGTGTGCCAGCGGTCAGGGTCAAGTTCTACCCGCCCGAAACGTCGTTGGCCACAAATGGCTGAGCCTGCCAACGATAATCAATTAGCCTTGCGCTGGGCTTTGAGGAACTCAGGGGGCAACGGTTCTCTCCGACAAACGTGGCGAGACGTAGCTGTACCAACGCAAGTCCGGGTCGTTGGCGGTAGTGGTCCAACCGTTATACGCCGTGTAGTTAACGCCGTTTCCACCATTAAGCCTCCGCAGTTTCTTCATCAACGGACCCGCCCACTTGTGGATTTCCGAGTGTCCGTCCGCGAAGACAAACCCGCAAGAGCCGTTGTGATACGTCGCGGGCAGGTCGGGCACAGCCGTCGAACTGGGAGGAGGAAAACACCCGGCATCGTTGATACTGTCTGCGTGTTCGTCCACATACACCCAGGTCTGTGCGGGGCCGGGGATGATAAGGTCGGAGGCCTTGCTCGCTCCTTTGTAGATTGAGAGGTTGTTCGGGCCGCCGGGACCACCCCAACCCCCCGGTCGAGTGTCATTTTTCCACCCATTGCCTTCACCGACGTAGATGTTCCCTGAAACACTACGAACCCGCTCCGTCCAACCTCTTGCTCGCTGTCCAGGAGAAACGAACTTGTCCGCCGGACATTTGTACAGGTTTTTTGTGTTGGCGAAATACTGGGCCAGGACCGCATACCGCGGTTGGATGAGGAAGTTGACGTTCGTGTTGTCTATGCCCGTGCCCCAATCCAGCCAACCGGTAACCCACGGCCGTGTAGGAGAGTTTACGGTCGGTTGAAATCCCCCATGAAGCGCGTCCGGGAACCGGTCCTGGTTGTCGCCCTGGTACATGTGATTGGCAAGCATCAACTGTTTGGTGTTGTTCATGCACAGGATGCCTTGTGCCTTTGTTTTTGCCTTGGCCAGGGCCGGCAGGAGCAACCCGGCCAAAATAGCGATGATGGCAATCACCACCAAGAGTTCGATCAGAGTAAACGCCGATCCAGAAGGTGAAAAGGCGCGGCGAGCTTGGGAGCGCGATTGACCAAGGAACATGTCTTTCATAGAGGCCTGCAAATGTTTTGTGTTTCCGTTTGGGAACTGATGCACGGAAACTAGCTGTTTTCGCACACGGCGTCAACCGACACCTTGACGGAAAGCTGTGCGTTTCGACGCACACCTCCACCCGGGAGGCGCTTGGCTGGGAGCCGTCATTCGTGGTTTCAGGAGGTCGCCGACGACACACTCACGCCAACAGTCGGCGGCGCAGAATTGCCAGATGGCCTGCGAGGACAACACGCATTGAAACCGAATTACGGAACCACGGTCCGCTCTGACACGCGTGGCGAGGCGTAGCTGTACCAACGCACGTCGGGGTCGTTAGCTCCGACCGTCCAACTGCCCGAGTAGATAACTCCATTTAACCCGTTGAGCCGTCTCGATCTCTTCATCGTGGGACCGGCCCATTTGTGGATTTCGGAGTGTCCGTCCGCGAAGGAAAACCCACAGGCGCCGTTGTGATACGTCGCAGGGGCGTCGGGCATAGAGGTCGCAGCGTTAGGGGGGAAACAACCCGCATCGTTGATGCTGTCCGCGTGTTCGTCCACGTACACCCAGGTCCCCGCGGGGCCGGGAATGATAAGGTCGGAGGCCTTGCTGGCTCCTTTGTAGATTGTGAGGTTGTTCGGTCCGCCGGCACCACCCCAACCGCCCGGCCGGTTGTCAGTTTTCCACCCATTGCCTTCACCAACGTAGATGTTCCCCGATACGCTGCGCACCCGCTCCGTCCATCCTGCAGCTCTCTGCGTCGGAGAAAGCCACTTGTCCGCAGGACATTTATACAGGTTTTTCGTGTTGGCGAAATACTGGGCCAGGACCGCATACCTGGGCTG
>DATEKZ010000130.1:0-4704 GCA_035277185.1 Verrucomicrobiia bacterium | reverse complement strand
TCCAGGCCCCAAAAAAATCCGTACCGCAAAGGCGAAACGGAGGCGGCCTGGACGCAGCCGTTGATTGTCCAGCAGTAGCAGTGAACCAGATGCTCGCTGCGGACTTCCCTCTCCCCTCAACGGGGAGAGGGATTGAGGGGGTCGTTGGAGGGCTCGCCGCTGTGGCTACACATTTTGTGAAAACGCTCTAAACGGTGATTCTGACCGGAGCATCCCGGTCTTCCGCAGCCGTCGCCGAACCGATCACTGCGGCGCGGTCGCAACCGGACCTTCGCAATTCGGCGAGACACGCCTCCGCGCCCGCCGACGGCACGCTGGCGAGCAGCCCCCCCGCCGTTTGCGGATCAAACAATAGCGGAAACCGTTCGTGGTTGGACGCGCCGTCCAGATTCCGAATGGCGCGGCGCAGGCGGACGTTTTGCGGCTGGAGCGAGCTGAGGATTCCTGCGCGAATGGTTTCCACAGCGCCTTCCAGCACCGGCATTTCGTTCAGTTGCAGTTCCACGTTCACTGGCGCCTGCTTCACCATTTCCATCAAGTGCCCGAGCAATCCGAACCCGGTGACATCCGTGCAGGCCGTTGCCCCGTGCCCCAGAAGACAGCGCGCGGCGGCCTGGTTTGAAGTCAGCATCGATTTCACGGCCGCTTCGATCCAGTGTCCTGCCGCCTTTCGGCGCATGTCCGCGGCGAACAAAGCGCCCGTGCCGAGCGGTTTGGTCAGGATCAATCGGTCGCCCGGCTGCATGCCGGCTTTGCGCAGGAGGCGATTGGGGTCGGCAATTCCATTGACCACAAGTCCGAACGCCAGTTCCGGTCCTTCAGCGGTGTGGCCTCCTGCCAGCGCCGTCTGATGCGCCGCGAGCACGTCGGCCGCGCCGGACATGACCTGAAAGATCTGTTCTTCGATCGTGTCTTCCGCGCCGTATGGAACCGTGACAATCGCCAGCGCCGATTGCGGCGCGGCTCCCATCGCGAAGATGTCGCCCAGACAATGGTTCGCCGTCACTTTGCCAAACACGAACGGGTCGTTGATGAACGAGCGAAAGAAATCGACGGTCTGCACGCTGACTTTCCCGGGCGGGACGGTGATCACCGCCGCGTCGTCCGGCGAATTCAGTCCGACAACAACGTCATCGCGTTGAATGGGCCGCAGACGCTGCAAGACGCGCGTGAGAACCGCGCTTCCGACCTTGGCGCCGCATCCGCCGCAACGCATCGGCGTCGAGGCCATCTCCCGCAGCGCCGCTTCATCGGCCAGCCCTTCGGTCAACGACGCGGATGATGGCGGACTCATTTCGGGCAACACCTGGTATCGACGCATCCAGCGGCGGTCAATCCAGTCTTTCCAACGCCATACCCACGCGCCTTCAACCGACCATTGTCCGCGCGACGCGACGGCGTATTGGTCACCGGTGCTGATCAGGCTCAGAAATCGGCGTTGCGGCGCGAACGGTTCAGGCGGCTGGCCCGCCAGGGCGGCTCGAAGATTCCTCGCGAGCGGCGGTCCCTGCCGCACGGCGAATACGCCGGACTTCGGCCGTGGATGGTTTTGAACGGTCGCGATATCGCCCGCCGCAAAGACATCCTGATGCGAGACAGACTGGAGTCGATCATTCACGGCCACGAAACCTTCTGCGTCGGTCTTCAAGCCGGATTCCGCCAGCCAGGAAGGCGCCGACGCGTTGGTGACCCAGAATAGAACGTCAAAATCCATCGCCTGACCGGGGTCACACAGAAGCCGGCCTGGTTCCACTCTCCGGACCTGGTGGCCGAGGTGTACCCGAACATCGCGCTCGCGCAGGATGCGATCGAACTTCTCCTGCACGCGCCGATTGTGGGTCGGCAGGATTGTCGGCGAGGCGGTCACGAGGTGGTATTCCAGCCGCAGCGTGCCTTGTTGCGATTCATCCAGCCATCGCTGCAAACGATGTTGAGTCGAAAGGGCGAGTTCCACGCCGCCGGCGCCGCCGCCGACCACGGCAACGCGGCCGGTTTCCGCTTTCGCCTTCTGCAAACGTGCCAGCAATTCCTCCCAGGAGCGCAAAAAGAGGTCGATCGGTTTGACCCGCAACGAATGCTCGCGCGCGCCGGGAACGTCCTTCGTGTTCGGCGTCGAACCGATGTTGATCGACAGCAGGTCGAAGCGAGCCGGCGGACGATCGGCGCAGAGGATTTGCTTCCGGTTGAGGTCGAGTCCGATGACCTGGCCGTGGTAGAACTGCGCCCCGGCAAAGTTGCAGAGTGGCCGCAGATCAATGTGCGTGTCGGCGAACGAATAGTGGCCGGCGAGATAGCCGGGGAGCATTCCGGAATACGGCGTATAAACGTCTTTGCAAACGAGAGTGACGCGGACGCCAGGCATTGGGCGCATGCCGAAGCTCTTGAGCACAGCGACGTGCGAATGCCCCCCGCCGATCAACACCAGGTCCTTGACCGCGGGGGCGTCCGTTCGTTGCACGGCGTCATCTTTCAAAAGCGCGGTCCAGTTTCAACGGAGAACTTGCGGAATAAAACGGAACCTTGCCCATTGCTTTCCTCGACGGAAGCAGATAATTAAGCACCGTCAGATGCCAAAACGGAAGCCAGCCAGGACTGCGAAGGCGCTGCGGAACCTCCCCGCGGTCGAGACCGTGCTCCAATGGCTTGGAGAGACCGGCCTCGCTCGTCCGGTGGTGACGGCGGTCGTTCGACGCAAGTTGGCCGCGCTGCGCAAGGAGAAGGTGATTCCACGCCTTGACACCGTCCTGGCGGGCATGCGGTCTGCCGTCGATGCCCTCCGCCGCGCGCGCATTCAATCGGTCATCAATGGCACCGGCATCATCGTTCACACCAATCTTGGCCGGTCGCCTCTCGCGCCGCCTGTCGTCGAGACGCTTCGAGACGTTGCCGCGAACTACAACAATCTGGAATTCGACCTGACCACCGGCGAGCGCGGCGGCCGGGCGTCCTTTCTGGAACAGAGCCTCGCTCTCCTCTGCGGAGCCCAGGCCGCGACGGTCACCAACAATTGCGCGGCGGCACTCGTGCTCATCCTGCGGCATTTCACCTCCGGCGAGCGCAAGGAGGTCATCATCTCGCGCGGCGAACTCATCCAGATCGGCGGCGGCTTCCGCATTCCCGAAATCCTCGAAGCCAGCGGCGCCAGGCTCCGTGAGATCGGCACGACCAACAAGACATCGCCCGGCGATTACGCCCGCGCCGTCGGCAAACAGACGGCCCTGATTTTGAAGGTCCATCGCAGCAATTTTTTCATGGGCGGTTTTGTCGAGTCGCCTTCGACCGAGGAAATCGCCGCCGTCGCCAAAAGGAAAAAGATTCCCTTTGTCGAAGACCTCGGCAGCGGCGCCGTGGTCGATACGGACAAGCTTGCGGACATCGGACACGAGCCAACCCCGGCCGAGGTGCTCAGGCGCGGTGTGAGCCTGGTCTGTTTCAGCGGCGACAAACTGCTGGGCGGACCGCAGGCGGGCATCATCGCGGGCAAGGCGAAGCGGGTGGCCGCTTTGAAAAAGGAGCCGTTCTTCCGCGCGCTGCGCTGCGACAAGCTCATCCTTTCGGCATTGGAAACAACCGTCGATTTGTATCTCAAGGGCGAAGCCGAGAAGGCCGTGCCGGCCCTGGCGATGCTCCGCGCTTCGGCCACGGACCTCCACGTCCGTGCCGAGTTGATCAAACTCGCGCTGGAAGCCATGCCGATGAAGACGCGGATCGTCGAAGGCCGGTCGCAGGTGGGCGGCGGCACACTGCCGCAGTCGGCCATCTCATCGGTCGCGCTGGAAATGCAACCGCTGGATATTCCGGTGCCGGAATTCGCCGCCCGATTGCGGGCCGGCTCGATGCCGGTGATTGGTTACATCGCCGCCGGGCGGTTCCAGGTCGATTTGCGGACCGTGTTTCCCGAGCAGGACGAACCCCTGTTCCGCGCGATTTACAAAGTGTTCGGCGTCTAGGGCTGCAACCCAAATGAATCAACCACGGATAGACACGATAAGAAAACCGCAGTCGGACGCGAATTATCTAAAATAGGGAACATTCCCTCCAATTCGCGTCTTTCTATCCTTCCGATCCGTGTTTATCCGTGTCCATCTGTGGTTAAGAGATTTGCGCAGCTTGGAAATTCAGCAGCAAACCGTTCACTCGCCGTTTGGTCTTGTCTCTCTTTGGCGTATTTAACGTATTTAACGTGTTTAGCGGGTTGAACTGAACGGCTCCGCCACGCATGGTCAGTCGCAACTTCATTCTCGCCACCGCCGGTCACGTGGACCACGGCAAGAGCGCGCTCGTCAAAACCCTGACCGGCATCGACCCCGACCGGTTGCCGGAGGAAAAGGCGCGCGGCATCACGATCGATCTCGGCTTCGCACACCTCGAACTCCACTCCACTCTCAACAACCAGCGCTCAACCCTTCACCTCGGCATCGTGGATGTTCCCGGCCACGAGGATTTCGTGAAGAACATGGTGGCCGGCGTCGGCTCCATCGATCTCGCACTCTTTGTCGTGGCCGCGGACGACGGCTGGATGCCGCAAACCGAGGAGCACCTGCAGATTCTCACTTACCTCGGCGTCAAGCGCGCCGTGATTGCGTTGACCAAAGCGGACCTGGCGCAGGATGAAGCGGCGCGTGTTGCGTCCCTGCGCGAGAAACTGCAAGGCTCTCCTTTCGACAACGCGCCCATCGTTCCGACTTCGGTGATCACCGGACG
>DATEKZ010000129.1:0-2875 GCA_035277185.1 Verrucomicrobiia bacterium | reverse complement strand
CCGGCGAATTCTCGGGGGCCCTCTGGATGGTGGCCGATCAGACCCGGAGCAAGGCCGTCGAGGCCGAGGCGCAACAAGCCAGGCAGGAGATCGAGCTCCAGACGAGCGACGCCAAAGAACGGATCAAGCAGGCGACCGCCGCGCTGGAGGCCGAGGCTGCGCAACGCAAAAAGATCGAACAGTCCGCGCACAAGGCTCGAACCGAACTCGAGGCGCGCTTGCGGGAACTCGAAGGGGAGCGGACCAGAACCCGCGACGAACTCAAAGCCGAGATCGGCAATCGGAAAAAGGCCGAGGAGCAACTTGCCCGGACACGCCGGGAACTCGAGACGCGGGTCGAGGAGATTGGCGCCGAGATGTCCAAAGCCAGAGAGACGCTTCAGATGGAAGCCGGCCGGCGCAAGGAGACCGAGAGCGGTTTCCGACAGTCGCAAAAAGAGCTGGAAGCAAAGCTTCAGAAACAGAGCGACGATCTCGCCAGGGCGAACCGGGATTTCCAGGAAGAGTCCGGCGCGCGCAGACGGGCCGAGGAAGCGCTCCTCAAGGCGCGCGTCGATCTCGAATCCAATGCGCGTCAGCACACCGACGAACTGGCACGGTCAAGGAAAGTCCAGGAAACGGAGATCGCCGAACGCCAGCGTCTGGCGGAGGCGCTCCTCAAACTTCAGCAGGAGCTGGAAACCCGGGAGCGCCGCCACGCCGACGAATTGGCCAGAACGGAGCGGGCTCTGCAGACCGAGGCCGGTGAGCGTGCGCGGGCCGTCGAGTCGTTTCAAAAAATGGAGCAGGAACTGGCGGCCAGGAACAAGCAGCACGCCGAGGTTCTGGCGAAAGCCGAAGACTCCCTCCGCGGCGCGCAGGAAGAAAAGAAAAAGGCCGCCGAGGGATTTGAGAAGACGCGGCAGGATCTGGACCACCGGACGAAGGAACTCAACGCGCAACTGGCCGGGACCCGCGAGGAGCTGAAAAACGAGAACGCGGAACGCAAGCGCGCCGAGCAGGAATCGTTGAAATTCCGCGAAGAGCTGGCCGCCCGGCTGAAAGAACACACGACCGAACTGCTCAAGATCAATCAGGACATCAAGACCGAGATGGCGGACCGCAAGCGGTTGAGTGACGAGGTGTTGAAGGCCCGCGAGGAGTTGTCGCTGCGGGTGAAGGACCATACGTTACAAGTGGCGAAAGCCGGGGACGAATTAAGGGCGGTCGTGACGGAGCGCGCGCGTGCCGAAGACGCCCTGGTAAAGGCCCGTCAGGAAGTCGAACTGAAATTGAATGAGCGCGATCACGAACTGAAGCAAGCGCGCGAGCAACTGAAAGCGGAAGCGGCCGAGCACGCGCGTCTGCAACAGGCACTGCAAAAAAAGGAGAACGAACTGGAGGCGCGTCTGGGGGAGCATTCCGCCGAACTGGCCAGGGCGCGCGAGGATTTGAAGGGCCGCACGGCTGAACTGGCCGGGGCGAAGGAGGAGTTGAAAGCGGAAATGGCCTCCCGGAAACAGGTGGAGGAGACGGCTCAGCAGGCCAGGGGCGAGCTCGAATCGAAGCTCGCGCAGGACACCCGCGCGATTGAAGACTTGACGACGCGAGCCGCCGGCCTGGGCAAGGCCAACGAAGAACTGTCGTCCGAAATCACCACCATCCGGCAGGCGGGGCTCCGCGATGCGGCCTGTTCGAAATTCGCCAGAGATCTAAGCGCCACGCGGACCCCTCTTGACGCCGCGCGCCTCACTTCGAACGTGGCGCAGGAGCTCCTGGGATGGGATGCCTGCAGTGTCGAACTGTACTCCGCCGCGGAGAACCGCATTCAGCCCGTGCTCAATATCGACACGGTGAACGGCCGGCCCGCGGATGTGCCGCCTCATTATGCGGGGCCGCAGCCCAGCCCAATCATGCGGCGGGTGATCGCCGACGGGCCGCAATTGATTCTGCGCAGCAGTCCCTCCGGCTCGCACACGGACCTGGTCCTGTTCGGCGATCGCGCCCGGCTTTCCATGTCCCTGATGTACGTCGCCATCAAGGCCGGGCCGAAGGTGGTCGGGTTTCTCTCCGTGCAGAGTTATACACCCGACACGTACGACGCGGCCGACCTCCAGACGCTCGAGGTCCTGGCCGACCACTGCGGCGGCGCGCTGGAACGGATCCAGGCCGAGGAAATCCTGCGCCGCAGCGAAGAACGCTTTCAACTCATTGCCCGGGCGACCAACGACGTGGTTTGGGATTGGAACATGGGAAGCGACCGGCTGTGGCGGAACGAAGTCTTCAGCGCGGTGTTCGGCGGCAAGACCGGCGAGGCCGAACCCGGAATTGACTCGTGGAAAAACCGGCTGCATCCGGAAGATAAAGAGAAAGCAGTGACCAGCCTTCAGCGTTGCATTGACGGCGGAGAGCAACCGTGGACCGAGGAATACCGGTTTCGGCGGAGCGATGGTTCCTACGCGCACGTCATTGATCGTGGTTATGTGATGCGCGACGAGAATGGCAAGGCCGTCCGGATGATCGGCGCAATGGTGGACGTTTCTCATCGCAAGCAGGTCGAGGAGGCGATGATCGAAGGTCAGGCGCGCAAAGGGGCCATTCTGGAGACGGCTCTGGACGGGATTGTCACGATCGATCACGAGGGGAAGGTATTCGATTGGAACCCGGCGGCCGAAAAAATGTTCGGCCAACGTCGCGCGGACGTGCTCGGGAGGGAGCTGGCGCAGTTCATCCTCCCGCAGTCGTTGCGTGACAGGCAGCTCGACGGTCTGACGGGGTATTTCGCTTCCGGTGGCGGTCCCATCATCGGGAAGCGCATCGAGCTGACGGGTGTCCGCGCGGACGGCAGCGATTTCCCGGTCGAACTCGCCATCAGCCGCATCCCCACGGACGGGTC
>DATEKZ010000128.1:0-2741 GCA_035277185.1 Verrucomicrobiia bacterium | reverse complement strand
GCGGTGCCCAGAAGCGTGTGCAACATCAACCGATAATCCAACGCACCCTGGAACCCGATGTAGAACCCGACCACCGTCGTGAGCAGCACCAGAAAAGTGAGCCGTGCCTTGACCAGCTCCAGGAAGACCGCAACACGGCTCTTGTCGGCAACGGATGCGGTATCGAGGGATTGGACGGTGGCCTTCATCAAATCAAAGTCCTGTTGCTGGAGTTGCCTCAAACGGCGTTGACCCACCGCTCGTCCGGCACAGGGCGGACACTTGTGCGCTTAACGGAACCAGAACACGTCGCGCGACGATCGTCGCCAACACTCCTATCGAAAGCGAAAGGGCGCCGACGGCCACGTGTGCGGTCGCAATATCGGCCGATTTGCCGGTCCAGATCGTGGCGGCGCCCAGGAAGACCTGGATGACGATCAAGCCGAACCAAAGCGAGCAGAGCTTTCCGAGCGGATGCCGGACTCCGAACTGCCGGTTCGCCAGCCACGCACAGCCGGCCACGGCTGCAAAAATCAAAACCGCGCCGAGTCGATGCGTCATTTGCAGTCCGATCTGAAACGCGGTGATGGGATTGAACGCTTTGATTTCGATGCGGTCCTGGTTGTATTTGGCCACGGAATCCACGTCCATTTCCGGCCAGAGCTTTCCGTACGCCGTTGGGAAATCCGGGATCGCCAGACCCGCGTGTTGATGCCGCATGGTGGCTCCCAGGATGAGCTGGGCAAAAATGAGGACCGTCCCGGCGAGAAAGATCCGGCGCAAACCATTCCGATCTGTCAACTGAGTCCGCATGGCATCCAGGCTCCGCCACCAGCGACTCAGGAATAATGCGATGGCACAAACAAGACAGAAGAACAGTTGCGCCAGGGTTGCGTGGAAGATGCCAATCTCGTCCTTGAAGAGGACCACGCGCAGACCGCCCAGGACACCCTGGAACACCACCGCCAGGAAAGCGATGACACCGAGCCAGCGCAGCCAGCGGCGCGATTCCTTGAGCCAGAGCCAGACGGCCAGGATTGTTGTCAGCAAACCCACTCCGGAAGCGATCAAGCGATGGGTGTGTTCATAAAAAACGCCGCCCACCCATTGTGAGATTCGAAAGAAGAACATGTTGTAACCGAAAGTATTCGGCCAATCCGGCACCGCCATCCCGGCGCCGTGGCTCGTCACCAGCCCTCCCGCGCAGATCAGCGCCAGCGTGGCCAGAGCGGTGAACGCCGCATAACGGCCCAGCCAGGGATTGTTTGTCGTCCGCGCCATCCGTCTGATTTCCGGTTTAAACTGGCCAAAAAGGAAACCGCTGTGGTGATTCCCCACAGCGGCCTCTCTTGAAGTTGAGTCCGCCAACGGCCGGCGATTGCTATTTCAACTCGATCGTGAAATCCGCCTTCGCATCACCCGTCACCGTGACTTCCTGCGTCGCGCCGGGATTCGCCATATGTGTTTTCACATGATAGGCCTCGATCGTGTACTTGCCGTTCGGAACGCCCGAAATCTTGAACGTCCCGTCCTTGCCGGTTACTGCAAAGAACGGATGCTCGACAACACCCACGTAGGCAAACATCCACGGATGAACGTCGCACTTGAACCGCACGAGGACTTCCGGAGCGGGGAAGGCTTTTTCCGATACCATGTCTTTTACGGGCTGGGCGAAGTTAAACTCCTTGTTTGCACTGCCCGGTTTCGGCGTCGCGTGAACGTTGTGCAAGGTCGGGTCAGAATTCTTGATCTTGAGCTTTTGATTCACCTGCACCCCCACCACGTACGGCGTGTATTCGCAGCCGACCTGATCGAGCAGCGGCGCGTCGCCCGGCGTGGGAAAACTCTTCTCCGTCAAGCCGCTCTTGATATAGACAAACGCATTGGCCAGACCGCCACCTGAATCCGCAACGTAATGACGCGTGGTGATCTGCTTGCTGTGAAGGGCGCCGCACTTGGGATCCGCGGCCATGTCGATCGGAATCTCCGGCTTCGGCGTGCCTTTCAGCACGACTTTGCCGGTAATGTCCGCTGAGCTGACAAGCTGCGCGGACGCTGCTGCCATAAGGATGCCTAGGAACTGGGTTTTCATAGTGTGCTGGCTGTATTTCTCGGTCGAATCGGGCGCAGACTATCATCCGTCAAACAGGCCCGCAAGTGCTGCGTGAAACTTTTCACAATCTCTACTTTCACCTGTTAGAACGCTGCATCCGAGGCATTATTCAATCGTCTCACCCCATCAGCGCGGCTCGTAACGCCCACGTCACAACGTATTCATCACCTTCGCCATGCCCAACGCCGTCCGCGCGGTCTCCACGCCGCGATTGTGCGTTTTTCCAAGACACCGGACCCGCGCCTGCTCCTCGTTCTCAAAGAGATAAACGCCATGGATCACCGGGATCTGGCGCTGGATCTGAATCTCCGCAAGCGCGTGGCTGACGGCGTCCGCAATCTGCTGCGCGTGCGTCGTTTCTCCACGAAAGATCACCCCCAAACAGAGGATCGCCGAAAGCCGTGGTCCAGCCAAGGAAGCCAGCTTCGCCGCCACCACCGGAATCTCGAAGGCGCCGGGAACCCGGACGATTTTGATCGATTCCACTTTCGCCGCCTTCAATTCCCGCGTTGCCGCGCGCAACATCGAATCGACATAGTGCCCATTGTATCGCGACGCCACGATGGCAAAGTGTCCGCCGCCCGCCCGACCGCTTCTCGTTGCAATCGGTTTCAACATGATTTTAAGGGCGCGTATTCATGAGGCCGCG
>DATEKZ010000127.1:0-7828 GCA_035277185.1 Verrucomicrobiia bacterium | reverse complement strand
CCTGGAAGTCTTTTGCGACGGTGTGCGCAACATCCTCGATGTGGCGTTGAATGCCGAGGATGAAATCTTTACCTACGACAACACCGACGAGCACGATTGGATGGGCCGGCTCACGCACATGGTGGACGGAGGTTTCTACGGTTACCCGCACGACTTTATCCCGCGCCGTCCCTACACGCTGTGGATGATGGAGGACTACGGGGCGGGCGCGGCAACGGGAGCATTCGCTTACAATGAGGACGCGCTGCCGCCGGAGTATCACGGCAATCTTTTCCTCGCGGACTTTGGCAAACGCCAGGTCATGCGCGTACGTGTGGAACGCGACGGAGCAACCTATCGTGCCGTATCGAAGGAAGACCTCTTTCCCGATCCACCCGGAGATTTCCGGCCCGTCGGCATCGCGCCCGGGCCGGATGGCAAGAGCATTTACATCTGCGACTGGCACCATCGCGACGAGAAGGCGGACGTGAACGTGGGGCGATTGCTGAAACTCACCTGGACGGGAAAGGACCACAGCAAACCCAAACCAGACTGGCATGTGCCGGCGGCCATGGGGAAGACGTCCGATGTGACTTCCGACGGATTGATCGCCGCCCTTCATCATCCTTCCCACAGTGTTCGGCTGGCCGCACAACGACACTTGATCGAACGTGGGACGAAGGAACTCGGCAGCAGCCGACGAGAGGAAGCTCAAACCTCCAGATCCGAAGGCCGAAATCCGAAATCCGAAATCCGAACCAGTCAGAGCCTCGTTACCTCGGCTGCTACAAAGCAGCTGATCGCACTTTTCCGCGACACGCGCGCGCCTGTCCACGCCCGCTGGCATGCGCTCTGGGCGCTGGACGCGATCGACGGCGGACAAGCCGCGCGCAGGGACATCCTTGCAGCGGCAATGGACGCAGAAGCGAGCGTGAGGCGGCAGGCCATTCGCCAGCTCGGTGAGCGCGGCGTATCTGAAGGCGCGCCTGCGCTCCGCGATCGGCTACGGGATGGCGATCCCGCGGTTCGCTTCCACGCGGCAACCGCCTTGGGAAATATCGGTGATTCGGCTGGCGTTGAGGCCCTGCTCATGGCGTTGGATGAAAAGGATCCATTCGCGCGTTACGCGGCATTCAAGGCGTTGAACCGCATCGGCGTCAAGAACCCGCAAACCTGGTCCGCTATCGCGCGCGGATTGCAGAGCAACAACGAACGCGTTCGTGAAGCAACGATGTTCGCGCTGCGAGAGTCTTATGACCAAGGGTTGCTGGACGCGCTCCTAACGGTGTTTCGCGATGGCCGGACGTCTCCTTCCGCGCGGAACGCAGTTTTGAGTCTGATCACCCCGCTTCATCATCGGCAACTCGAGTGGAAAGGCGAATGGTGGGGTTATCATCCGGCGTTGCAGCCGCCACCGGCGAAGAACGAGCCGTGGGCCGGGACCGGCACAGTGCTCACGACGCTCCGCGACGGTTTGAAGGAGAAGGATCCCGGCTTGCGCCGCGCCTGCATCGAGGGCCTTGCCGCCGCCGGCGACATCCAAAGCGCTCCGGCGCTGCGCGACTCTTTTTCACGCGAAAGCGATGCCACGGGCCGCGTCGCGATCCTGCGCGCGCTTGGCGCGATGAAGGATTCCGGCGCAATTGAATTAGGGGCTGCTGTGCTCAAGCAAAACGCCGGGCGTGAACTTGTTTCAGCCGCGATTGCGACGCTGGAACAAATCGGAACCGGGACCGCCGTCGAGTCGTTGATCGCGTTTGTGGGGCAAGCGCAGGGCGACGCGGAGAGCCTGTCGGAAGCAATCGTTGCACTGGGGCGTCTCCGTGCCAAATCAGCCGAGCCGCCTCTCAAGGTTCTGACGATGCATACCGACCCGCGGGTCCGGGCGTCGGCCATCGGCGCTCTGAGCCGGGTCGCCGGAGCGGCCGCACTCCCCACGCTGAAGTCCGCCCTGGAGGATCGGGATCATGAAGTCCGGCGATCTGCAGTGAGGGCCCTGGGCGACCTCCGCTTGCCCGACGCAGTGCCGGCGTTGCTTGTTGCCTACAACGATGAGCCGTTGCGCGCGGACTCGTTCGTGGCTCTTGCGCGTCTCCCGGATCCGCGCGCCTTGAACGTTTACCTCGATGGCCTTGGTTCCAGAAATCCGTCGCAGCGCAACACCGCGCACCTGGCTGTGCGCGACATTCGCGCGAAAGTCCTGAAGGACCTCGAAGCGAAGGCGGACTCATTGCCGGCGCCGGTTCTCACCGAGCTTCGACAAATCTACGCCGGCGATGCCGCCGCCGAGCGTGGGCCGCTCTTCGCGGCACAGATCAAGCAACACTTGCCGGAGGAGTATCTGGAGTTCGCCGTCAAGCACGCAGGCGACGCCGCGCGTGGACGCAAATTGTTTGCCGACGCCGGTGGTTTGAATTGTGTTCTTTGTCATCGTGTTGCCGGGCAAGGCAGCGACATCGGGCCGGACCTCACGAACATTGGCACACAGTTCGATTCGCGCGCATTGGCGGAAAGCATTCTCTTTCCCAGCAAGGCCGTTCGCGAAGGTTATCAACAGGTGATTGTCGAGACGGAGGACGGTGAAGAGTTGAGCGGAGTGATCAAGGGCGAAACCGCCGACCGGGTGACCCTGCGCGATTCGGCCGGACGCGAACATCAGCTTTCGCGCAAGAGTATTAAAGCACGTCGCAACAGTTCTCTCTCGCTGATGCCGGAAGGATTGCATGCCGTTCTGTCACCGGAGGAATTCGCCGATCTGATCGCGTATCTGGCGTCGTTGAAGGGGAAGGCGGAACCGGGTGTGATCAGAGCACCGTAAGCGTGTCCAGGCAATTGAAGTGCCCGCGAAATACGCAAAACCGCGCGAAAAACACTGCAGAAGAGTGTCGCTCTCCTCTCTCGTTGTTGCGCACTTGTTTGTGACTGAAATTCCGCTCAGGGTGATCATGCTTCTTTGGCGTATTTCGCGTGTTTCGCGGGCTGAACTGCATCGTTGGGCTAAGGCCGGACCTACATTTCACAGGCGCGGATCACGGTTTCCTGCACCAGCAACTCCTCATCGAGCGTGACGGACAACGGACGTTGCCTCCGCACGGCGGCGGCCAGTTCGACGAAGTCGCCGACGTAACGGCGATAATCGGGCATTGGAACTGTTTGTTTGCCTGAAACGTAAGGCCCGGCGGCTTTCGCCAGATCGATCTGAAGCGTCGGCGGCTCGATGGGTTTGAGCGTGGCCGTGCCGTTTGTGCCGAGTATCTCGAAGCTGCGGTGCGTTCCCGCGCTCGGTTGGAGCGTCGCGCTGGTGACAATGGCCAAGACCCCTTTGAATTCAAAAACGACAACGTTGTTGTCAGCGAGGTTGTCGGAAAAATCGCCGTGCTTCTTCAGGAGGGGAGTCACCGCCTTTGGGCGCCCCAACAGGCGGACGATAGGGTCGATCAAATGGCACCCCAACTCGAACATCGCGCCGCCCTTGAACTCGGCCCATTCGGGCCGGCGATTCCCGTCGAGAAGCGTGTTCATCGTTGCGCGCACGAGGTAGATATCGCCGAGCCAGCCCTGGCGCGAGGCTTCGAGCGCCGCAACGAGGCCGGGATTGTATCGCCACATGTAACCGACCTGGAGCAGCCGGTTCTTTTCACGGGCAAGAGCCACGAGTTGTCGGAAATCTTTGAAGGTGTCGGCGGGTGGCTTTTCGAGGTGGATGTTTTTGCCGGCTTCCAGCGCGAGCTTCGCGTGCCGGGCGTGGTCTCGCACGGCCGATTCAACGGCTACGACCGCGCATTCGCGGAACAGTTCGTCTTGGGACAACGACTTGACGCCCATCTTCGAGTACGGCTCGCGGACCCTGTCTGATTCTTCGCAAATTCCGACGAGTTCGAAGTCGCGTGATTCCTGAATCACCTTCACCTTCCCCATTGCGTGCGAGTGCGCGGTGCCGAGGAAGCCGATCTTGATTCGAGCGTTTGCCGCGTTTGTTGACGGTGCTGCGGCGATGCCTCCTGGAAACGCAGTCCAGGTGACGATTCCGGCGGTGGATTTGAGGAAAGCACGACGGTTCATAAGTGATCGGATTCGACCATTAAATGACCGGGCGGGCAATACCGCAACCCATGCGGGCGGAGCACGGGGCGCATCACAGAATCTTGCAGGGGCGAGGATATTCGGCCACGTCCTTCTTCCCGGTTCACGGCGCTGGTGGTCATCCCGCCCTTCGTGGCGCGCGCGCGTATATGGTCCGCTGGCCGACGATCTGAAACGGTGCGCTGTTAGGTCGGCCATGCCCGCAATCCTTCACAACCCGGCGCAAGCCGGAATCAGAATGGAGCGCGCGACGTCCCGGCGCGCAGCGGCTCCGCCTTACAGAACACGTCGTGAACTCTTCGCCCCCCCTGTTCTCCTCCGTGGCTGCTGCGACCGAGGGACCGGTCGCGCTCCGAAGACTTGCTCGGCGCGCAAAGATTGTTAGGTAGCGATACAACATGGAGGGACCCGCAATCGAACAAACAAGATAGTGAAAACCGCTGCGCCGCTCTGAGTTCCTTTGTGGCTATTACCAGAAAAGCACGACCGACCCCAGCCCAACCATGAACCCGATTCTCACAGAAGCAAACGAAGGCAACGAAGTGTTCAAAATGCACGCAACTCTGAACAGAATCTTCGTTCTCTTCGTTGCCTTCTGTTGGAATTCAATCCGGAGAAGAAAGTGGTTCGTGTTGATTGCGCTACGACAGGGCCTCGATGAGATGGCGCATTTCCTCGGCAACGTCGCCAGGCTCGTTGACAGTCTGTGCAATCTCCGCCCTCACCAATTCGCGGAAACGGCGCCTGAGTCGGTGAATCGCCACCCGCACCGCGCCTTCGTTCATGCCCAGATCGCGCGCGGCGTCGGCCTGTGGCCGGTCCGCACCCTCGCCTGTCAGCCATGGTTTCAGGCTCCCGAACTCGCGTAGAGTGCCGCCCTGTTCGCACTCCCGCTTCATGACGTCGAAGGCGCGCTCCAAAACGCTCAAGGCCCACGCGCGGTCGAACGACGTGTCCGGTGATGGTGTGGAGGTGTCGGGAACCGCCGCACCGGGTGAAGTGTCCGTTGCCGAGTCGATCGGTTGGTGGGCGACTTGCCCGCCGCGTTTTTCCCGCATCTCGTAAGCGCGGCGATTAGCGAGGAAATGTTTCACCGCTCCCAGCAGGTACGAACGGAAACGTCCGCGCTGTGGGTTCGCGCCGTCGAGCGACGGTTGTTCCAGCACGTGCGCGAAGAATTCGTGTGCCAGTTCGCGCGCGGAATCCTCATCGCGGCCTTCATGCCGGAGGAAAGCCACGACTGGACCGTAGTAAGTGGCGCACAGGTCGCTCAGGGCCAGCCGGGCCTGCGCGGAATCGCCGCGCGACGCCAGCACGCGCGTCCAACGCGTCGTTGCAAACGTGTCGCCCGGCGCGCCGGAGTTAACGTCCATACCAGGAAGCGGCGTGCGCGGAGCGACGCGCCCTACCACCCGTTCCCGGTTCAGGGGCTCAATGCGCGAAGTTTCATTTAGTCTTAGTTAAGAGCGCACTTTTCAGCGCGCGGGTTTCCCCAGCGATCTCTTGAAGTGCCGCACGATGCGCGAGTAGAGCTGCTCGTTGACCACGGGATCGGGAACCATGTGCGTCAGTCCGGAAAGCGGAAGTACATCGAATTCCTTCCCGGCGCGAAACAGGGCGTCCGCCAGCCGCAGCGTGTGACGAAAATAGACGTTGTCGTCCCCGGTGCCGTGGATCAGCAGCAGCGGACGTTTCAGGTCGCCGGCCCAGGTGAGGAGCGAGCCTTCGCGATACGCCGCCGCGTCGATGTCGGGCAACCCCAGATAACGTTCGGTGTAATGCGTGTCGTAATCGGTCCAGTCCGTCGGAGGCGCACCGGCGACCGCGGCCTTGAACACGCCCGGCTCTCTCATCACCGCCAGTGCCGACAGGTAGCCGCCGAACGACCATCCGTAAATCCCCACGCGCTCGAGGTCCATCTCCCGATACTTCCGTCCGAGCGCCTTCAGGCCGGCCACCTGGTCCGCCAAAGGCACGGAGCCGAAATGTTTGAAGATGGCCCGCTCCCAGTCGTGCCCGCGCCCTGGCGTGCCGCGGCCATCGACGCTCACAACCACAAAGCCCTGATCTGCGATCCATTGCGGCAGCAGCCACGATCCCATCGTCCCAATTACCACGCCGGAGCTGTCGGGCGGTAGCGGCCCGCCATAAACGTAGACGATCACAGGATAACGTTTCCGTGGATTGAAGTCGCGCGGACGAACCATGGCGGCATAAAAACCCGCCCCTTCTCCGACCTTTGCCAGTTCCACGCGGGGCACGAACGTCGGTTCTTCGGCCACCGACGGCAATTCGCCGATGCGCGTTCCGTCAGCGTGATACACGATGGCGCGTCGCATCGAGCGCAGGTTGGAAGCACTCAGCACGTAGGTCGAGTGGCTCCCGTTAAAACTGGCGCTGTGCCAGCCGGCATCCGGGGTCAACTCCCTTGGCCTTCCGCCCTTGAGCGAAGCGCGGTACAACTTCCGCTGCGTCGGGTCCGGCCGGCCAATGAATGTGATGTCGCCAGTGTCCGCGTTGACATCGACGATTTCGACCAGACCGAACCCCGCCGGCGCGAGGATCTGCTTCAACCCGCCCTTCCGGTCGCGCCATTCCAACCTCCAATCGCTGCCCTGCTCGCCCGCCCAAACAAACCCTTGCTGGCCGGCCAGCCAGCGGGGCACGTCCTGGCGCACACTGACCCAGGCGGCGTCGCGTTCGCTGAGGAGCGCGCTGGTACGACCCGTCGTCGTGTCGGCTTCGAGCAGCACCTGCTCTCTTTGATCGCGCGTTTGCACGGCGAGTGTCAGCGGGCCGTGTTCCTCCCAACGCACGCTGGTGAGATAGGGGTAACGCTCGCGGTCCCACTCAATCCAAACCGTTTCACCGCCGCTCACCGGAATCACACCGAGACGCACCTTGGCGTTGGCTTTGCCCGGGCGCGGGTAACGGGAAGGATAAGGAGGTTCGTCCGGCTTCGCGGGATCGGCCACATGCCAGACCTCGACATCCGTGACGTCCGTCTCCTGGTACGCAACGAACCGCGAATCCGGCGACCACCAGTACCCCGAGAAACGGTTCATCTCCTCCTGCGCCACGAATTCAGCCAGCCCGTGTGAAACGAGTTCCGTGCCGCCCCGCGTGACGCGATGCTCCTTGCCCGCCGCCAGATCGTAAACATAGACGTCCTGGTCGAGCACGTAGGAGATGCTCTTTCCGTCGGGGGCAAATTTGGAATCGACCATTGTGCCGGGGCCGGTCTTCAACTCCTGCGCCGCGCGGCTCGATCGATCCACGACATAAAGTTTTCCCGAAAGGCTCAGGAGGATCACCTTTCCATCCTTCGAGAGCTGGAAATCCGTGAATCCCCCCAGGCTGACCCGCATTCGCTCCCGTACCGCCTTCTCCTCTGCGGACAATTTCTCCTCGGCGCCTTTCAGAATGTCTTCCGGCGTGAGCAACACTCGTGATTTACCGGACGACACGTCGAACTCGTACAATTCGAGTTTCGGCGTGCGAGCTTTGGCGCGCAGGAAGAGCACGACCTGTCCGTCGGGTGTGGGCAACGCCTTGGTCGGCCGGCCCAGCGAGAATCCGCGCGTCTCGGCGTAATCGCGAAGATATTTGACGTTTGAAAGCGGGATTTGAGTTTCCTGGACGGGCGCTGCGGCGCAGGCGGCCAGGGCCACTAGTGCGGTGACAGGCAAACTCCGCAACAAGGTAGGGCGCGTCACTCCGTGCGCGCCGCGACTTGCAAGAGCATTTCCGAACGGCGCGCACGGAG
>DATEKZ010000126.1:0-6035 GCA_035277185.1 Verrucomicrobiia bacterium | reverse complement strand
CGAATATTTCTTCGGTACGGCGCAATTCCTCGATGCGGAACTCGCGGCCAATCCCGCCATCGAGCAAAAGGCTGACGCTCCGCCCGAACGCCTGCACATCCGCTATGCCACGGGCGAAGCGGTAATTCTCGGCTGCCGCCTGCGTAAACTTGCCGAACTGATTCAGCGCGGTGAACTGAAAATCCTAAGACCGGCGATGAAAAGATACGCCAGCCTGGGGCAAAGCGGGCCAAGGATTTCATCCATCGCCGTAACTCGAAAGGCCAATGTCTGAACCGGAGTCTCCGGAACACCGAAGAGAAGAGTGCATGGTCGCCGCAATTCAAAGTCTAAATGGCAAATCGGAGGTTCTGCCTCCGCGTTTGGCATACACGGTTCAGGAAACAGCCCAGATTCTCGGCGGCGTCTGCCCAAAGACCGTGCGTCGTCTGATCGCCAGGAAGCTCCTGTGTCCATCTCGCGGTCTGCGCTGCCCCTTGATTCCGATTTGGGAGATCGTTCGGTACCTTGTGGAGACCAGCGGGCACTCCGGCAAAGAGCAGGAGAGATTTATCCAATTGTTCTATGAATCTCTGCTTGTGGTCCGTGGACGGTGCCCTGGAAGCAAGGCAACATGAGTCCACGCGATGTGCATCCGCTTGCGGGAGACGGCCGAGCCTTCGCTGCACTTCGTGCGAAGCGGGACCGCGGTCTTGGTGCCGCTCGGGTCGAGCACGCAGACCAGCACTGGACGAGCGCCTCGCCGATCCGCTTTGGGTCATACGATTCGGGACCAGACAGTAGGATGTCTCCATTCGCGAGGTAGAGCGCCCGTCGTGCGAGAAGTCAGCGCGTTCGCCGAACCAGGTTACTTGCGTGATGTGCGGCGGCAGAAGGTCCGCGGGGCCTTCCCCCGTTTGGGTTCGGCTGCCCGGGCGCAGGACACCGCGAGTCAGAGAAATGAGAAGTCGGCACGTTCGTTTCATGGGTTCATTCCGGTTTGCGGTTCCGATACCAAACGGCGTTGCGGGTTTCACGGCCGGCCATGATCAAATCGAGCCGGCCGTCCGCATCGAGATCGACGGCTTTGAGGTCGTATGCTTCCTGTCGGTTCGCCGTGTCGATGTCGCGAGCGCTGAACGAGCCCCTGCCGCCGTTTTGATACCAGCGGGCGACCTTGACACCGAAGGACGCCGTGGCGACATCCGGATCGCCGTCCCCGTCGAAATCGCCCACAGCCAACGCGTGGGGATCGCGCAGGTCATCGTCGATAACATGCTTCTTCCAGGCGGGCCCTTCGAACCAGAATACCCCCTTGCCATGACCGCAACTTGCCACCACGTCCAGCACGCCGTCGCGATTGACGTCCACCGCCTTGATGTTCGTCGCGCCGACTTCCTTCGCGATGGGATGTTTAGTCCACGGTTGATCGACGTTGGCACCTTGCTGCCACCAGGTGAAGGTGCCGCCACCTGAATCGCCGACCAACAGATCGCTTCGACCATCGCCGTCTAGGTCGGCAACATCCAGGTAGTGCGGACGCCCGTCGGCGCCTGCCTTTGTGATGACGTGGCGCTGGAATGAGGACTCTCCGCGCGGCGGGGTCTGGAACCACGCGAGGCTCTTTGGAAAAAGCGGTCCCAGGATGCTGTCGGCCACGAGATCTTTGGCGCCGTCGGCGTTGATGTCGCCGGTCCATAGTCCATGAATGCCGTTCAACTCACGGTCGAGGATGTGCAATGGCCACGATTCGCCGACGCGACGGGTGTTTTCGATCCACGCAATGCTGAAGTCGGGACCTTTCGGCTCGTCCGCCACCTTTCCAGCCTTGCGCGCCTCGCGATACTCGATCCACGGCACCCGATAACGCCCGACGGCGATGTCCAGATCGCCATCGCGGTCCGCATCCAGCGCCACACAGTAGAGCAGCTTGGGCTCTTGCGTATCGATGAACACCTGCGGTTTCCACTCGGGCGCGACGAGCGCGAAGACCTTCGTTTCACCCATCGCGATCAGATCCAGTCTGCCATCGGCATTGGCATCCACTGCCTCCACGCTCCAGATCGATTCCGGCAAAGGGACCGCGATGCGCAACCAGTCGGGTGAACCCGTTTCCGCGCCGCCGACACGACTGATGGGGAGTCCGAGCCACACGCCCGCCAGGATCAAGGCTTTCGTTGAGAACACCGTTCTACATGTCGAGTTCATAGCATCAATGCATTCTTCAAAGATCCAACCGCGTTCCACTGGGAACGCAGTCCAGGACTGCGCACGACCACACCGCTTCAACGCGACGCCGAGCCCGACGCTGCCGGGCCAGTCAGAGCCACGTCGAACACCGTGTCGGCAAAATCGAGTTTGTAGACCATACCTTCGTAGCCGACGAGGTAGATCTCTCCGCGTTCATCCGTGCCGAAAGAAGCGATGTTCTGCGGCGAAGTGCCGATTTGGCGGACGGTTTCCAACGTCCGATCGCCTTGGATCAGGCCCCAGATGCGATGCGAAGTATAGTCGCCAAACACATAAACGCCGTAAAACGACGAGCGCTTGTCGCCGCGATAGACATAGCCGCCCGTCACCGAATTGCCGTATTTTCTCCGATAGGCAAAGACGGGCGGGACGAAATTGATTCCCTCTTTGCGATAGCGATTGGAGAACGGCTCAAATCCTTCATAAACGTTCCACCCGTGATTCTCGCCGCGCCGCACGATGGCCACTTCTTCCACGCGATCCTGTCCCACATCGCCCACCCACAAGTCGCCGGTGGCCGGATCGAAACTGAACCGCCACGGTTCACGGAAGCCGCATGCCCAAATTTCCGGTCGCGCGTCCGGCCTGCCGCGAAACGGGTTGTCGGCGGGAATCGCGTAGGCTAAGCCGGGGTCGGTATGGTCCACGTCGATACGCAGAATTTTGGCGAGATGCGTGGTCAAATCCTGGCCGTGGCCTTGCGGGTCCTGTTGCGGGCCGGTGTCGCCCATGGCGATGTAGAGAAATCCGTCGGGACCGAATCCGATGCAGCCGCCGCTGTGATCCTGCGTCGCGCTCACGACTTTCCACAACCGGCGAGATGGCTGGCCGGAATCGGTGCGCAAATCCAGCGAGGCCCGGCGTTCGACCACGGTCGTAGCGATCTTACCTTCCTCGAAGACCTGGTGTTTGAGGTAATATTTCCGGTTCTCTCGAAATTTCGGATGAAACGCCAGGCCGAGCAGCCCGTTCGGTCCGCGCTCGTTGAAGAGGTCCTTCGTCACGTCGGCGAATAGCGTCTTCACGTCATTGCTAGCGCCCTTTTCCAGCAGCCAGATTTTTCCGCTCTGGTGCACGACGAGGAACGTATTGCTGACTCCCGGGAGCTGGCCGAACCACACCAGCCCGGAACGGACATCTCCCGGCTTGTGGACAAACGCATGGGGGAAGCGCAACTCCTCACTGAAGAATGGTCTTACTTCGATGGGCTTTGCGAGTTCGGGAATGTCGGCCGGCATCCCGCGATTACTGGTGAGCGCGTTTTCGGGCTGCTTCAGCGCGACGAGATACTCGAGGAGGTCGGCGAACTCCTGGAAGGACATCCCGACCTGCAATCCTTCCGGCATGAGCGAGACGGCGCTGCCACGCTGTTCTTTGACGTCGCGCGTGGCGATGCGGACGGGCTTGGCATCGGCGCCCATCAATTCAATCCACTCATCGGCCACCTGCTTGAGAATGCCTTGATGCTCATCGCCGGATTTTGTCTCCACGATCGTGGCACCGTAGCCCACAGCAATGGCTGCCGAAGGTTCAAGGACGCCGTCGATCAACTCGCGGCGTGGAAACTTGTCTCCGACGGCGAACAAATCCGGGCCTGCTTTGCCACTGCTCCCGTCCACGGAATGACACTTCGAGCAACCCCGCTGTTCGGAGAAGAAGAGTTCCTTGCCGCGAAGCGGATTGCCGTCACGGTTCATGGCAAAGTCGCGATACGCTATGAGGGACGGAGACGAAGTAGTCGGCCTAGATTCAGCCGGGCCGGGCGGTGTGTTTTGGGCCAGAAGGACGGCAGTCGCGCAGCCGAACGACAGCGCAATCGGCACTACTGCGCGACATGGGGCGGGAATTGCTTTAATCGAATTCACTGGCGATGGACGAACGCTGGGCTGACTTGCTTCGAGCCTTTTCTTTGGCAAGGCGCTACCTTGTTAATTAGAATGCGTCGCCTCGAAAATCACGGTAAAGGCGAATCGGTCCCCTCGCAAGAGGACGCTTCTGCTCCACGCATTATCAGGTTTCCGAACTCGCACGCAACTCAGTAAACCTGCAGACGAAGGTCGTCACTGCCATCATTCGAGCGGACAATGACCTGAACTCCAGACAAGTTGTGTTTCCGACAGTATTCAATCGCCGACGGCACATCCTCGAAATCCAAGGCTTCGTCGGCGCTCTGAATCCACTCGTTATCGCCCTTGAAGTATTTCGACGATTCCGCGTTCTGGACAAGAATTTGCATTTGTGCGAAACCGCTGAAAGTTTCGAGTCGCCAAGTTCACCTGAACGACTGATGCCCACGCCGAGCGGGGGGTTACCACTTCCCAGCGATATAATCCCGCGGTGCTTCCGCGATACCCCTCACTGATGCAATGGATTGAACAGTGTGATGGGCAGGCTGTTGGTATTCAACTTCCGAGTTTCGTTGTGACCGTCCAGAAAAACGATCGTTGTGGAGCCTCCATGACGCCGGTCGCGGGCGTGGATCATGCGCGGGGAAGAGTTCGTTCTCCCCCGTTCATTAAACGTCGTCAGGGTCGGGTTCCAAAGATCCCAGGTGTCGAATCCGGTCGGGGTGAGAGGAGTACCCGCCAGGGGATTGATCTCTGTCATGTACAGGACGAGAGACGGACTCCCGGGGACATCACCCAGTTTGGAAGCCTCGATGGCGCCGGTGTATTGACGGGTGCGTTGGTATCGCTGCCAGTCGATTGAGTTAATCGTATAGTCGAGAACGAAATCCTGCCTCGTGCCTGGCCTTGAGGCGATGGAAGGGCATTGGTAAACGGGCATAGTCTTGTAAACGTCGTAGAGATAAACGCGATCCATTTCCCGCGCGAATGGAATTTGCGGTCCCCCAATATAGGGAAGAAATTTGTTGGCGAAAAACATTCGCGTGCCGAACGTATCCCGCGGAATCCAATCCTGGTAGTCGAGAGTATACGTGTAAGTGGCGATTCCAAGATTGCGCAGGTTATTGAAGCACTGGACGGTCTTGGCCTTGGCCTTGGCTTTGCTGATCGCAGGCAGGAGCAGACCGGCGAGAATCGCGATGATCGCAATGACGACCAACAGCTCGATCAAGGTAAACGCTCGCGGCAGCGTGACTGCCGCCGCGTTCCCGGCCGATGACTTCAGCAGCCTGCCGTCGCGCCGGACTGAAAAGGGAAAGACCGGGGGCTCATAGTCTCCCGCGCACTTCGTTGTTCCCAGACGAAGTAGCGAGCACCCCGGTCTTGTGGAAGATGGTGTCCAATCCGTCACTGACGAATTCGATAGAATCGTGTGCCTGTCGCGGGGACCGTCTGAGGATTGGCCTGGCTGGGCGCGGTGCCCCAATTGACAGGTGACAACGAATCGGTTTGCTCCAGAGTCCCCGTTCCGGTCCAGGAGAGGGTTACACTGCCGCCAGCGAAGGCAACGGGATTGAATTGAGGCTGGACTGCCGTGCCTCTCGGACTTGCCGGCGGACCCAAACCGGTGGGAACGAAGTTCACATCGGTTGTCACCAGTACTTTGTCGGCAATCTGGCCATCCTCACGCATCCAGAGGTGGAGCGTGTGAACGCCGGCCGCCGGCACATCAAAGATGGACCGGCCGGCTGGCGTCAGATCAATTCCATTGATCCAAACCAGCGTCTCGCCTCCGGGGAGGCGGTTGCCACAACAGGCCGGCTCGTCGATGTTGTCGAGCGTCGTGCCCGTCGGATCCACGGCATCAATGCCCGCATGAATCGAGTCGCCACCGCCGTCCGAGCCGCGGACCCAGAGGTAATGTGTTCCCGTTTTTACGAAGTTAATCTTGTAATCGAG
>DATEKZ010000125.1:0-3626 GCA_035277185.1 Verrucomicrobiia bacterium | reverse complement strand
AAAGGTTCGCGTGCGGGGGCACATGTCCGCATATTCGCCGGACGCATGAAATCGATGACGGGTTACGGGCGCGGCGAATGCGCGCAGGATGGTTTCAAGGTCACGGTGGAACTCAGCTCCGTAAATCGCAAGCAGAGCGAGATTTCCGTTTATCTTCCCCGTGACCTGGAGGCGCTGGAGTCCCGTGTCCGTGACGAGGTGAACCGCCAGATTTCGCGCGGACGCCTCACGGTCAGGTTTTCGCTGCACGCTGCCGACGGCAGCCTGCCGGGCCGCGTCCGGCTGAACGCGCCGCTGGCGAAGGCCTACACGCGCGAACTGAACCGACTGGCCAAAGAGCTGAAGCTGGCGGGGCCGGTCACGCTCGATCTGGTCGTGCGCGCACCGGGCGTGCTGCAGGCGGACGATGAAGTGACGGACGCAGAGGCATTCTGGCCGGCGGTTGAAAAGGCGTTGCGCAAGGGTCTGGCCGCGCTGGTTCAGATGCGGGAACGGGAAGGGGCGCATCTCTTGAAGGATTTGCAAAAACGGGTGGGCATCATTCGCAGATCCGTCGAACGCGTCCAGAAGCAGGCGCCCGAAGTGTTGAAGCGTTATCAGGAACAACTCAGGGAACGAGTCCGGAACGCCGGCCTGGAAATGCCCGCCGTCGATGACGAGCGGCTGCTCAAGGAGATCGTCTATTTTGCCGATCGTTCGGACATTTCGGAGGAGGTGACGCGATTGCAAAGCCACTTCCAGCAGTTTGAGGATTGTGTGGAATCGAAGCAACCAGTGGGCCGCACGCTGGATTTCCTGACACAAGAGATGAATCGCGAGGTGAACACGATCGGGTCCAAAGCCAACGACAGTCTGATTTCGCGAGAGGTGGTCGTGCTCAAGGCGGAGCTGGAGAAGTTCCGCGAACAGGTGCAGAACGTCGAGTGATGAACACCGAGAGCCGACAGCCGAAGGTCGAGAGCCGGGCCGACCCGCTTCTGATCGTTATTTCGGCGCCCTCGGGCGGTGGCAAGACAACCCTGTGCGAGCAATTGCTCGCCACCCGTCCCGGCATCGTTCGGGCGGTCACTTGCACGACACGCCCGCCGCGCAGCGGCGAACGGGACGGCGTGGATTACTTTTTTCTCAGTACGGACACGTTTCAATGGCGCGTTGAGGCGGGCGAGTTTCTGGAGCACGCGACGGTTCACGGTCACCACTACGGGACGTTGAAATCGGAGGTTCTGGACAGGTTGCGCCAGGGGAAGGATGTCCTGCTGGCGATCGATGTGCAGGGCGCCGCGGCGGTTCGCGCCAAAACGGACGCGGACGGCGAACTCAGGCAGGCGCTGGTGACGGTCTTTCTGACGCCGTCATCGATCCGGACGCTGGAAGAGCGGTTGCGGCAGCGAGGGACCGACTCGGAAGCGGTCATCCAGAAACGCCTGGGTGTCGCGCGGCAGGAGATTGCGGAATGGAAGCGTTTTGATTATTTGCTGATCAGCACTACGATTGCGGAGGACCTGCGGCGGATGCAGGTCCTATTGGAAGCGGAAGGAATGCGGCCGCATCGAGCGGCGCCGCCGCGAGTCGATTGACCGGCGGCTGAGGTTTCGACAAATATTGTGAGCAAAACAAGGAACATAGTGCTCGGCGTGACTGGCTCGATTGCGGCGTACAAAGCCGCGGACCTGACCAGCCGCCTGGCCAAACAGGATTGCAGCGTCAGTGTCGTCATGACGGCGGATGCGCAGCGTTTCATCACTCCGCTGTCTTTCAAAACGTTGTCGCGCAATCCGGTCGTGACCGACCTCTATGACGAAGAGGAAGGCTGGAAACCGACACACATCCGGCTGGCTGACGAGGCGGACCTGCTGCTCATTGCTCCGGCGACGGCCAACATTCTGGCGAAGCTGGCCCATGGCGTCGCCGACGATGCATTGACGTGCATTGCGCTGGCGTTGAACCCCGGGTCGAAGGTGCTCGTCGCGCCGGCGATGAACGGAAAGATGTGGCTGCACCCGGCGACGCAACAGAACGTCGTCACGCTGAAGGCGCGCGGCGTTGAATTCATCGGGCCCGAGGAAGGGATGCTTTCGTGCGGTTACGAGGGGTTGGGGCGGCTTTGGGACGCGGAAAAAATTACCGCGTGCGCGCTGGAGCTGTTATCGCGGGGGAAGTAAGGTTTGTCGTGAGCCGGCTTCGCCCATGAATCGCTTTGGCCTGCCAAACTGGAAGGCGCTTTCCCTGTTCCGGTCATCCGGCTGGTTCCGTCTGCCGGAGTGGCTGGTGAGCCGCGGTCCCGACGCGAGCCAGCAGTCGGCGCGCATCCGGTTCATGGAGCGGAACATCGTCCTGCCGGTCAAGGGATGCGTTCTGTTGTTGCTGGCGTATTACCTTTTTTTCTCGAACTGGTTTGACGACGTTTACACCTATCGCGAGGCGGTCCTTCTGACGGTCCGTCTGTTCTTCCTGATCTACCTTGTGGCCAACCTGACCGTCGGCATCATGCTGGTCGGGATGGACGAATTGCCGTTCAAACTGATCTGGGAACTGGTCCTGATGGCGGCGTTGCTCGACGGGCTGTTCTGGGGAGCATTGACGATGGTGACCGGCGGGTTCGACAGCATGCTCTACTGGGTGTTTCTGGGACTGATCGTCCGCAATGCGATCAGCATCCCGGTGGCTTCGACGCAGATCGTGCTGAACCTGATTGTCTGCGCCTGTTTTGTCGCCGGCGGCCTGGCCGAGTACGGAATCACCAGCGCGGAACCGGAATTCTCCGAGGAGAGCAACGAACCGTACATATTGCGGGTGGTCGTGCTGCTGCTCATGACGGCGTGCTGTTATGGCGTTCAGGTATTGTTCGACAAGCAGCGGAAGGTGGACGAGGAAGCGCTTGAATTCGCGCAGCGGCAGCAGCAGTTGCAGTCCGCGGGCCGCCTCGCCGCCGAGATCGCGCACCAGTTAAAGAACCCGCTCGGCATCATCAACAACGCCGCTTTCGCGCTCCAGCGCACCGTCAAGGAAGGAAAGACGATCACTCAGCAGATCCAGATCATCCGCGAGGAAGTCGAACGCTCCGACCGCATCATCACGGAACTGGTGGGCTACGCGCGGCTCGTCGAGGGCCGCGTCGAGAAACTGGACGTGGTCGAGGAGCTCGATGCGGCGCTCGCCCGCGTGTTTCCGCCGGCGGCGAAATACGACGTGGAGGTTCGACGCGACTACGCGGTCGCGCTGCCGCCGCTGCTGATGCAGCGATCCCATCTTTACGAATCGCTCGTCAACATCCTGCAAAACGCGCGGGAGGCCATGAACGGCCGGGGCGTTATCGACGTGTCGGCCCGCGTTGGCGAAAATTATTCGGTTGTTGTCGCGGTGGGCGACAACGGTTCGGGCATTCCTCAGGAGAAGATCAGGCAGATTTTTGAGCCGTACTTTACCACGAAGGAGAAGGGAACCGGCCTTGGCCTGGCGATCGTCAAACACAATACCGAAATCTATGGAGGAACGGTCCGCGTGGAATCTGAGCTTGGAAAAGGTACGCGGTTCGCCTTAGAGTTCCCTGCCAAAACTGTGATGAAACTGCGGAAATGAGCGCGAACCTGCCACCCTTGCTGGTCGTTGATGACGAGAAGAACATG
>DATEKZ010000124.1:0-8342 GCA_035277185.1 Verrucomicrobiia bacterium | reverse complement strand
TTTGGCGCGCCGTATCCCGGCAAGATCATCCCGATTCACCTCTCGGAGATTGGCGGTGAAATCATCGCTCAAAAGGATTCCTTCCTGTGCGCCGCCAAGGGCGTCAGCGTTGGCATTGCCTTCAACAAGAAAATTGGCACCGGTCTGTTCGGCGGTGAAGGGTTCATCATGCAGCGGTTGCAGGGCGACGGATGGGCCTTCGTGCACGCCGGCGGCACCATTCACGTCCGCGATCTTGGGCCCGGCGAGTTGATGCGCGTGGACACCGGTTGCATTGTGGCGTTCCAACCGCACGTCAGTTACGACATTCAGTTCGTCGGCAAGATCAAGTCGGCGCTGTTCGGAGGTGAAGGACTCTTCTTCGCAACGTTGCGCGGGCCGGGCCGGGTGTGGTTGCAATCGCTCCCCTTCAGCCGGCTGGCCGATCGCATTCATGCGGCGGCGCCCAAGTTAGGCAGAGGCGGGCGCGAAGAAGGTTCGGTGCTCGGAGGCATCGGGCGTTTGTTGGACGGTGACAATTCGTAGGCGTATCAACGCGCGTGGCCGCAACCAGAACGGAGCGCGCGACGTCCCGGCGCGCAGCTCCGGCCCTAAGAACAGTCTTGAGATCTCCGCCCTCCCGATCCCGTGGCTGCTGCGACCGAGGGACCGGTCGCGCTCCGACAGAAATCGCGCCAACCGATCGTTCAGACGCGATTTCGGCTTCTCCCCAGGTCCTCGAGACAGCGCGTCACCAGAGCGGTCCAACCGGTTTGATGGCTGGCGCCAAGGCCGCGGCCATTGTCGCCATGAAAATATTCATGGAACAGAACGAGGTCGCGCCAGCGCGGATCCTGCGTGAATCGGGGGTCATCGCCGCAGCAGGGGCGTCTTCCGTTGGCGTCGGGTAGAAACAGCCGCGTGAGGCGCAGGGTCAATTCCTGCGCGACCTTTTTTAGGTTCATGAAACGGCCGGAGCCAGTCGGACATTCAACGCGCAAGCCATCGCCGTAGAAATGGTGGTAACGCTCCAGCGCTTCGATGAGCAGGTAATTGATTGGAAACCAGATCGGGCCTCGCCAGTTTGAATTCCCCCCGAACAACCCGGCGATGGATTCGCCCGGGGCGTAATCGACGCGATGTTCTTCGCCGTTGACCGCAAAGACGAAGGGCTTCTCCCGATACACCCGGGAGAGCGAGCGGATTCCGAACGGTGACAGGAATTCATTTTCATCGAGCACGTATCGCAGGACGCGTTCGAGACGGTCGCGCGTGGGAATGGCGAGCAGCCGGTGCGTGTGCATGGTCTCGTCGAGCGAGTTCTGTTGCGTGACGTGTTGCGCGAGTGCCGGGCGGTTTTCCAGGAACCAATGCATCCGCTTCGAGAAACCCGGCAGCCGGCTGATGACTTCGTTGCGCAGGATTTCCACTGCAAAAAGCGGAATGATGCCGACAGCGGACCGGATTCGCAGAGGAAACTGCCGGCCATCGACGCGAAGATGGTCGTAATAAAAGCCGTCCTGTTCGTCCCAAAGACCGCTGCCGCCGAACGAATTCATCGCGTCGGTGATGCCCACGAAGTGTTCGAAGAACTTGGAAGCGAGGTCCTCATACACCGGATCGTTGGCGGCCAGTTCCAGCGCCATGGACAGCATGGTCGTGCAGTAGAAAGCCATCCAGGCCGTGCCGTCGGCCTGCTCCAGCGCCCCGCCGGTCGGCAGCGGTTTGGAGCGATCGAAGACGCCGACATTGTCGAGCCCGAGAAAGCCGCCGGAGAAAAGATTGTTCCCTTCGGCGTCCTTGCGATTCACCCACCACGTGAAATTCAGCAGCAGCTTTTGGAAGACGCGCTCAAGAAACAAGCGGTCGCGTCCGCCGCGCGCACCCGTCATTTTGTAAATCCTCCACGCCGCCCACGCGTGCACGGGCGGATTCACGTCCGAGAACCCGAATTCGTACGCGGGAATCTGGCCGTTGGGATGCATGTACCATTCGCGCAGAAAAAGAACGAGTTGGTCCTTGGCAAAATTCGGATCGATCCGCGCGAAGGGAATCATGTGAAATGCCAGGTCCCATGCCGCGTACCACGGGTACTCCCACTTGTCCGGCATCGAGATGACGTCGCGGTTGTAGAGCTGAAGCCAGTCATGATTCCGGCCCTGCGTTCGGCCGGGGGGCGGAGACGGGTGCGCGGGGTCGCCTTCCAGCCAGTCGCGAACCGAATAGTGATAAAACTGCTTCGACCAAAGCAGGCCGGCATACGCCTGACGAGCGACGCGACGCTCCTCCTCCGAAAGCGCGGTCGGAACGCCGTCCGCGTAGAACTCGTCCGCTTCGCGGATTCGTTCCACGAAAATCTGGTCGAAGCCGGGGCCGAAGTGGGTCGGTGGAGCTTCATCGCCGGCGTAAAGGCGCAAGCGAACCGTGGCCGTCTCGTCGGCGGCTATCTGCAGACGGTAATAGGCGGCTGCCTTTGTGCCGTGCCGGGCCGGGTTCACGGCGTCCACTCGACCGCGAATGACGTACTCGTGGAATGCGTCCTTGGCCCAAGGGTGGACG
Source organism: Verrucomicrobiia bacterium (assembly GCA_035277185.1). Taxonomy (GTDB): domain Bacteria; phylum Verrucomicrobiota; class Verrucomicrobiia; order Limisphaerales; family AV2; genus DATEKZ01. Next base: position 5,804 of record DATEKZ010000124.1, on the reverse strand, counting down.
TTCGGGGTGTCGAAGAGCCTTTGGGTGTTCGTCTCGTTCTCCGTGAAAAGGAATTCGGGAGTCTCGCGGTCAGGACCTTCCACGGCTTCGAGATGAAATCGTCCAAGCGTGGCGTGTTCGGCCTCCAGGGTTCCATCCTCGGACAGGGAAATCCGTGGCCTGGGCCAATACCCCTCGCCTCTGCGGCCCCACGACCAGGTGTTGCGGAACCAGAGGGTCGGCAGAACGTGAACCGCTGCCGCATCCGGCCCGCGGTTGGCAATCGTGATGCGGATCAGAATATCATTCGGAGCGGCCTTGGCATATTCAGCCGTGACATCGAAGTAACGGTTCTCGTCGAACACTCCGGTTTCCTCCAGCTCGAATTCCGGTTCGTTCCGGCCGCGACGGCGGTTCTCCTCGATCAATCGTGCGTAAGGAAACCCGGCCTGCGGATACTTGTACAGCGCCTTCAGATAGGAGTGGGTGGGTGTCGAGTCGAGGTAGAAATAACATTCCTTGACGTCTTCGCCGTGATTGCCCTCAGGACCGGTCAAGCCAAAGAGGCGTTCCTTGAGAATCGGGTCCCGGCCGTTCCACAACGCCAGAGCGAAACAGAGGCGGCATTCGCGGTCGCAAATTCCCAGCAGCCCGTCTTCGCCCCAGCGATACGCCCGGCTGCGGGCATGATCGTGCGGGAAATACTCCCAACAGGTTCCGTCCGGGGAGTAATCTTCGCGGACCGTTCCCCATTGTCGCTCGGCGAGATAAGGCCCCCATCGCTTCCAGTTTTTCGTGCGCGCCGCATCTTCAGCCAGTCGGCGTTCCTCGGCAGTGGTTTCTCCCTTGCTGGACATGATTTCAAAAACTCTGTCCAGTTCCTTTGCCAAAGGTCAAAGTGATTCTCCTCGGGCCCCCAGCGTCCCATGAACAGACATGCTTTACTTGCCAGCGACCTCCAATCCGCCCCGAAACGTGTTCAGGCCATCCGTGACTACTGTGTTCTTTGCAAGAGAGGACAATCTCTGCAAATCTTTCTTGTCCAGCGCGAATCCGTAGAGCTCAGCACGAGTCAATTGTTTGACCGCAGCAATCTGAGGTACGCAATCTGAGCTTAGGCGAGTCGCGGCAACCTCCAGCTCTTTGAGATTCGGGCAGTTCTTGAGAAACTCCATATCGTCAATTCGCTTCTGGCCTCTTAAGCCCAGGACGTTGATTCTCTTGCCAGAAAGGGTATTCAAATTGAGCTTCCGACATGTATCAATGTCTACTTTTTCAGCATCAACGCCGTGAACCGAAACGAGTCGAGCACAACCGCGACAGGCAAAGAAAGCGAGTTTACTGCAATCAAGCTCTCCTATTTCGGAAATTGTGCTCGTCTTGATTTCCAAGACGGTCAAATTCAGCGCGTTGAGCGCCTGTAGCGTGCTTTCCGGCCAAACGTACATCAACACCATTACTCGCAGCGACCTCATCCGGCCGATCATCTCCGTCTCGCCCTGAAGGGTTGGACCAATACCAAGTTGCGCAATATTTGAATGGGTCAGGTCTGGGAGGGAAACCAGGCGCCGTTGCACGGCAACGTCCAATTCTATCAAGCCAGGGAGAGCTTGAAGCGCTTGATAATCGCGCAGCTGACGGCTTGAAATTCGGATAAACCGCAGGTTTCTCAGAGGCGCTGCAACGGCCAGCGTTCTAACGAGCGAGGTTTGGCTGACGCAAAGGGATTCAACCTTACTCCCGGACGGATTCCGTTGAAGTGCTGCGATCAGGCGGTCCTCGTCGACGGGCTTCCCTCTGGTATTCACCAACGCACTGTGCTTTGAAAGAGCGGTGCGTTCGGTGATGGTAGATTCCTCGACTTCATATAACGACTCGGTCATTTGAATTCTGCGGGCTTTGTCACTCCTGCTCCTCGATTCATCCGCCTTACGACCTGCGGAACGACTTCAGCCAGATGCCCAGCTTCTTCAATCGCCACGCCAGGAACACGATGACTGCCGCGACGAAAATCTCCTGCCAGGGATTCTTGAGCGCATCCGGCAGATGACGGAACCAGGGCAGCTGAACCAGTGGCTGGTTCAGCCAGCCGGGCGCGCCCAGATAATTGAAGAATTGAAGGATGAATATCTGCGCAACGAATGTGAACCAGACCAGCGCCGTCGCGACACCAAACGTGATCCGGCCCGCTCGGGTCCCGGCCCACGCAATCGCCCGGACGAACGGGTGCCGCTGCGGTTGCGGCTGGACCTGGAGCAGGTTGAGCCGGTGCAATGCCTGCCACTCCATTTCGGCCAGTGCATCTTCGGGAACAGCGCCGGATTGCACGGCCTTCAGCAGCGTCGAGCCGTAAATCCGCGCAGCCACCCAGCGCACGAAAACGAACGCAGGGAGAACAAAAGCGGCCGACCAGAAAAAGTAACTGCTCAACACCGCACCAACCTGTTCGGGCGTCGCGTCGAGGAGTTTGGGGTTGATCTGCGGCAGGGACATCACCACCGCAACAAGTACCATGATGGGAACCGAGCAGAGGGAGTACAGCGCGGCCAACCCGAGACACGCGGGCCAGCGACGTCGGACGATCGTCCAGACGAGCCGGAAATCATAAAACCGCCGCCAGTCGCCGGTGACCGCCTGACGCGCCTGGGCCAGCGGGACGTAAAGCATCGCCGCGATGAATAGAACAATACCAACGAAACCTGTCGCCGGACCTATCCAGGCGTGTTCGTAACCTTTGTTGAATGAATTGTTCCAGCCGGCAAACCACGCGAACAACCAGAGGATGCAGCCCGGCAGCGTCAGCACCCAGGTATTGAAGATGCCCTGAACGCCTATGCGCACGTTCGCCCAGAACGAATGCAAGAGCGCCTTCAGGACATTCAGGACATGCCGGACACGGCTGACGTCCGGCGAGCGACGAACCGCTTCGCGGAAATTCTGCGCAAGAAGCCAGTTCGGCCAGTGAAGATGGCCGCGCATGCGAGGGTCGGAGGCGATGAAGTCCGAAAAGGTCGGGCATCCCCCCGCCGGCCCGCTCTGTCTCCACCATCGCTTCAATACGGTGCGTTGCATGAAACGATGCGTCCAGCCGACAACAGCGAGGCTGCCCAACACGCTCTGGCAGGAAAACATGCCCAGGAGGAATTTGATCGGCGCAAAAAGAATCCGCCGCCACCGCGACGGTGCGGCCGAGGCCGTGGAAGCAACGGCGGAGGGCGATTGAGGTTGGGAAGGTATGATCGGGGGCTGCGAATGACCGACGTCCGATAGTCCAGGCGGGACGTCCGGGTTCATGCGATGGCTTCCTCGAGGACACGTTGCTCGGCGAGTTCGGACTTAAAGCCCATCAGCCGGCCGATGGTGGCCGCGACCTGGCTTTGGTCAACGAGTTTATCCACAACCACACCACGCGGAACACCCGGGCCGACCAGCAACGCGAAAACTTCATGCGCCGAACGCGAGTTGAAATGGTGCTGGCAGGGCACGTCCGCGAATGGATTCGTGTCCCGACCGCAGTCCGGCACCACGACGAAGATGGTGTTGTTGCGATACTCCTCGTCCACTTCGACCGTCGAGACGATCTGCTTGATCCCTTCATCCATGATGGCCACGGCGCGCGTGTAATGGCTCATGTAACCCCAGTGGACGTAATCGCAGTCCTGGTAGTTGACCATGATCATCCGGGGCCGCAATTCCTTGATCGCGCGGACGGTCAGCTCGGTGAGCAGGCGGTCGCCGCGCGGGTTCACGAACCCGGTGTCGCCGTAGTATTCGCGCCAACGCTGCCAGAAGGCTTCGAGTTCGGGTCCCTGACGATCGTCGCCTTTCGTCCGGTAGTCCACCTTCTCCCACTTGGCGAGTTCCTTGCGCCTTTTTTCGATTTCCTTGTCGCGGAGTTTGCCCTCGGCGACCTGGTGCCGCATGAGCCAGGCTTTGAAGCGATAAAGGCTCAGCATGTTCGAACGGAAGTTAATGCCGTACGCGAAATGATTGCTGAAGGTATAGAACTCTTCGTCCGGACGATCCTCGCCATTCACGATCAGCGTCTGATGCGGCGGAACGGCGAAGGACTTGCGGAGATATTCAAACACCGTCGGGACCTTCGGCTCGAATCGGGCGCCAAGGAACTTGCCCTCGATGTCCTTGTATTTGTCGTACTTGCCCGTGACGATATTAAGCGTGCCTTCCCCGTGGCTCGTGTTGAGTCCCTCAATCTGGGCGATCTCCATGTTCTTGAACAACGTGCCGCGCTTGATGAGTTCGCGGCAAAGAAAGGGACTGTAGGTGTTCGCCGGGTCAATCGATTCGCGCCGTCGCGTGCCGCCGCCATAACGAATCAGGACGACGTTGGGTCCGCGGTAATCGGGCCGGTCTTTGGCCGTTTCGTCGATGACCGAGTCGGCCCAGGTGAGCGTGCCGCCGCCCGCCAGCAGACCGGTGCCGGCCAGCACTCCTTTGAGAAAGTGTCGGCGTGGCAGACCGATCGCGTTAATCGCCGGATCGATGGCGAACGAGTTCGAGGAGGGTTTTGCTTTCATTCACTTCCGCGGGGGTTCCTGACTTGAACGGCCCCTGGCACACTGGAAATACACGGTTGGTTGTGTCCAGGTTACAGCTCTTTTTTATGGAGCCAGACCTGAAACTCGGGAGGACCGGGCCGCAAGCCCTTGTCGGGAAACTCATTGCTCAAACAGTCGCATCCGCAGGCGAAAACGCAAGCTTCCCGATGCCGGCGGGCGCTTTTTGTCCTCGTTTCGATCTGCGGTTCCTGTATTCTCGGCCCGTGGATTTTGCACTGCGGGATGTCACCATCTTTGCCGGCCTCGACGATTCGGCGCTGGCGTTATTGATGGAGCGCGCCCGCAAGACCATTGCTCCGGCAGGCACAGTTATCGTCCGGGAAGGAGAGCCGGGCAATCACCTGTATCTGATTGCGTCCGGGTCGGTCCGCGTGTGCAAGCGGTTCGACCGCGCTGAAGAAGTGGAACTGGCGCGGTTGAGGGTGGGGGATTTCTTCGGCGAGATGTGCATTCTGGAAACATTGCCTCGCACGGCCACGGTGTTGACGGGGTCGGACGCAATTCTCTATGCGCTGCCGTCGGTGGCGTTTTACGACCTGTTCGAGAAGAGGCCCGATCAATACGGCATCCTGATCCTGAACATCGCGCGCGACGTCTCGCGCCGGCTGCGCCGGCTCGACGAAATCTTCGCCGCGCTCCATTGAACGAACACGCCGGCGGTCGTCAGGGTGTCTCTTCGAGAAAGAAGAATCTCTTCGCGCCAAGGGCGATCGCGGCACGCGAGCTCATTGCGTCACGGTGAGCGGGCCATCGAAAACCGTGAGACTGACCACTTCGGTGAGGGCGTGATGCGGGCCGTGTTTGACGCCTTTGGGAGCGAAAAAGAATGCGCCCGTCGTGTGAACCGCGCCGCCTTCCTCCCACTCGCCGGACAAAACATAAACGTACTCGTTTGCTTCCGGATGAATATGCGCGGGAACGGTGAGGCCCGCCCGGAACTTCCGAAGCACCGTCACGCCGCCGGTCGTTTCGTTCTTGTGCAACACCAGCAACTCGACGCCCTCGTACGGACCGGGCTGCCACGTCTTCTCTTTGACCGACGCAATGTAGGGAAACATGCCTTCATCCAACGCGAATGGCCTGAATTTGCAAGCGTCCGTCGCGGTCCAGCGGGCAGGGGGCGCACCTTGATACCGCCACCGGGCGGCGAATTCGGACCGGAGTGCGCCCGTCCTCGGGCGCAGCAACGTTCGGCCGTTCAGCGCGTGAGAACTTACGACACCCTTGCGATTCTCGAGGCTTTCT
>DATEKZ010000123.1:0-4833 GCA_035277185.1 Verrucomicrobiia bacterium | reverse complement strand
AGTTGACGCTGCGGGTTTACGGCGGTGACAGCACCACTCGCATCATGCAGGAAATCGTCCTCGGCGTTGGCGGAGTCCGGTTGTTGCGCGCCCTGGGCGTGCAGCCGTCGGTGTTTCACATGAACGAAGGCCATGCCGCATTCCTGACCCTGGAACTCATTCGCGAAAAAAAGGCGGCCGGGAAGACGATGGAGGAGGCCATCGCCGCGACCCGCGACGAATGCATCTTCACCACGCATACTCCGGTCGAGGCCGGTCACGACCGCTTCAGCAGCGATCTGATGCAATACGCCGCCTCCAAGTTCTCGGTCCAGCTCAACGTGAAACACTCGGAACTGATGGCACTGGGGCGGATCGATCCGGCCAACGAACAGGAGCCGTTCTGCATGACCGTGCTCGCGCTCAAAGCGTCGCGCGCCGCCAACGGGGTCAGCGAACTGCACGGTCAGGTGAGCCGGCAGATGTGGCAGTGCCTGTATCCCGACCGAAAGCTGGACGAGGTCCCGATCCGGCATATTACGAACGGCATTCATCTGATGGGTTGGATGAAAGGCCCCGTCCGCCGGTTCTGGCGTCGAAAACTGAGCGAGCCGATAAATCCCGCCGATCCCGTGCCGGCGGGGGGTGACACGACCAGTTTCTGGCAGCGGCGGGTGGCAAGCAATTGGGAACAACACGTCAACGATCCGGCGTTCTGGGTGAAGATGGGAGATCCGGAGTTCATTTCGGACGAGGAAATCTGGTCGCTGCGTTACAGGCTGCGCCGCGAACTGATCGAATTCTGCCGCCGGCGGTTGCTTCTCCAGGGCCAACGGCTCACCCACGGCGACTTTATCGCGTTCGACCAGTTGCTGAACCCCGATGCGCTGACCATCGGTTTCGCCCGGCGGTTCGCGACCTATAAACGCGCGCCGCTCGTCTTTCAACAGTTCGAAAATGTCCTGAAGCTCGTGAACGACAAACAGCGGCCCGTGCAGTTCATTTTCGCCGGCAAAGCGCATCCGCGCGACGACCATGGTAAGCGTTTCATCCAGCACATCGTTCACCTGAGCAAATACAGCGAATTGAAAGGGCACCTGGTGTTCATTGAGAACTACGACGTTCACGTGGCCCGCACGATGGTGTCCGGCTGCGACGTGTGGCTGAACAATCCGCGCCGGCCGCTCGAAGCGTCGGGCACCAGCGGCATGAAGGCCAGTTGCCACGGTTGTCTGAACCTCAGCATCCTCGACGGGTGGTGGCGCGAGGGCTACGACGGCACCAACGGTTTCGCGATCGGCGATGATTCACACCCGGACACAGTGGAAGAACAGGACCGGCGCGACAGCGAGAACCTTTACCAGGCGTTGACCGGAGAAGTCATCCCCTGCTTCTTCAATCGCGACGCCCATGGCATCCCACGCCAGTGGATCCAAAAAATCCGCCGCGCGATGGTCACGCTGGTGCCCCAGTTCAATACCTGGCGGATGGTGCAGGAATACGCGACGAGGTATTACGTCACGAAGTGACCTTTCGCGTCGCCTTTAGTCGGAGTCCTGTTCCTGTCCTCCGGGCTTTCGGTTTTCGGCACCGGAGTAAGAGCAAGAGCGGGAGCAGGAGCAGGTGAGAATCTGACGTGACGCCCGACATCAAATCCCAGACGCGCGAGGAACTGGAAACCCGATTCAAAGAGTGGGGTGAGCTGTCTTATCGCGTGGAACAACTACTGGAGTGGCTTTACATTCATCGCGTCACCGGTTGGGAGGCCATGACGAACCTGCCCAAGGGGCTGCGCGAGAAGCTGAGTCAGGCCTTTTCGCTAGCCTCGCTCGAATGTGTGCGCACACAAGGTTCCCGCGACGCGACGCAAAAGTTTCTTTGGCGGCTGACGGACCATTCATTGATCGAGAGCGTTTTGATCCCCGCCAATCCGTCTCTCTACGGCGAGGCGAGCGACCGCCACACGCTCTGCGTCTCGACCCAGGTCGGCTGCGCGTACGGGTGCAAGTTCTGCGCCAGCGGGCTCGACGGCTGGAAACGCAATCTGCGCGTCGAGGAAATTGTCGAACAGGTTCTGGCCGTCGAACGAGTCGGCCCAAGGTCAGTGGTCAGTGATCCGTTGTCAGTTGCGGGGGAACGCCCTGAACCACGGACCACGGACCACGCATCACGAACCATTGACAACCTGGTCATCATGGGCATGGGCGAGCCGCTGGCGAACTACGAGAATCTGCTCAAGGCGCTCAGGATTCTGAACGCGCCGTGGGGCGGGGGAATCGGCGCCCGCAAGATCACGATCTCCACCAGCGGCCTGGCGCCGCAGATCCGCAAGCTGGCCGACGAACCGTTGCAGTTCCGCCTGGCGATCTCGCTGCACGGCGCGACGGATGACGTGCGCAACAAGATCATGCCAGTGAACCGGAAGTATCCGCTGAACGAACTGACGGCCGCTTGCGAGTACTTCCAGCAGCGGAAAGGGAAGATGATCACACTCGAGTACATTCTGATTGCCGGGGTGAATGATGATCCGGCTCAAACCAGGCCGCTCGCGAAACTGGCGCAACGTCTGAATGCCAAGGTGAATTTGATTCCCTACAACAAGGTCGAGGACCTGCCCTGGGTGCGCCCCACCGACGAGGCGCAGGAAGCCTTTCTTGCGGCATTGGAGAAGCAAAAGGTGACGGCGACGCTCCGCCGCGAAAAGGGCCATGACATTGACGCGGCTTGCGGGCAGCTGCGGTTGAAAACAGAACGCGGACTTGCGGCTCAGAGCGATTGAGGCATGATGAGACGGTGAGCAAGAAACGGCCAGCCGCGATGGGCACGAAGTTTGAGCGCATTCTGGCGCTCATTCAGGACGCACCCGGACTGGACGAACACGAGCGCATCCTGTTCGCCCGCAGCCTGGCGGCCACACCCGCCCAACGATGGCGGATCCACAACAACGTCCTCCGCTCACTCGTCTTCTCCTGGCCCTCCGTGTGGGCTTGTGTTGGTGCGACGAAGCGAAAGCCGTCTGTCACGTTCACCGCATGAAACGACGCCGGTCACGGCCGCCTTTACCGCAACGCGCCGCTCGTGTGCTCGTGCGACTCAAACACCTCCGGGGTTTGACAGATGCCGAAAAGTCGGTCTATGCGCTTGGCTTGGCCGCTACTCCTGAAGAACGATGGGAACTCGTCGAAAACTGCATCCGGTCGCTCGGTTACTGGAAGCCCTCGAAGCGGAAGACATCCGATTCATGTTGATCGGTATGTCCGCTGCGATCGTGCAGGGCGTCATGGAAACGACGTTGGACATTGATCTATGGGTGGATCTGCCGGCACGACAGTACATGCGCGTTCAGAATATTGCCCGAAACGCCGGTGCGATCATGGGTGCGAATACGGTGGCCTACGTCGAAGACGGAACGCCCGTGAACTTTGTGTTCGCCGTTAGCGGGTTGGGCACCTTTGCCAAAGAGTGCCAACACACCAAACGGTTCGAGTTTCGAGGCAAACGGATTCCCGTCCTGAAGCTGGAGCGCATTTTGAAGAGCAAGGAAGCCATCCGGCGCGACAAGGACCTGGCGCACATCGTGCACATTCGCAACCTGCTCCGGTGCCGCCGTGCGCTGAAGAGGAAGAGAGTCGCGATTCGTAAGCGAGCGAGGCCATGATCGCCCTCATTGACTACGGCGCCGGCAACCTGCGCAGCGTGCACAAGGCGTTACGCTACCTGGACGCCGATGTGCGGTTGGTCACCCGGCCGATCGAGATGACGGAAGCCAGGGCCGTCGTGCTTCCGGGCGTCGGCGCGTTTGACGACTGCGTGAACGCCCTGCGTCGTCAGGAGTTGATCGAGGCTTGTCGCGAGTTTATTCGCTCTGGCCGGCCGTTTCTGGGCATCTGCGTCGGTTACCAGGCGTTGTTCGAGAAGAGTGAAGAATTCAACAGTTGCGCCGCCGGCCTGGGTGTGTTTCAGGGCAGCGTTGTTCGTTTCAGTGAGGCGGTAGGATTGAAGATTCCCCAGATCGGCTGGAATCGGATCGAAATCGTCCGACCGGACTGCCCTGTGTTGCGGAACATTCCCGATGGCAGTTACGTTTATTTTGTCCACAGTTTTTTTCCCAGGCCCGTGGATCCGTCTATTGTCGCGACGCGCACCCGCCACGGTGAAGCGTTTGCATCGGCGATCTGGAAGGAGAACGTGTTCGCGACGCAGTTCCATCCGGAGAAAAGCCAACGGATCGGGCTGCAACTGCTGAAGAATTTTGTCGAATTGGCGGCTTAGACGCCGGCCCTTGTGCGCCCGCCGGGCCTCTGTTACTCTCTCCGTACAAACTGGAACATAAACTCAACTGAAATCGAATATGGCACACGAACTACCTTCCCTTCCTTATTCTCACGACGCATTGGAGCCGCACATCGACAAGCAAACGATGGAGATCCATCACGGCAAGCATCACAACGCTTACGTCACCAACTTGAACAAGGCCATTGCCGGCAACGCCGCGCTGGAGGGTAAATCCATCGACGCGTTGATCGGCGATCTCGCGTCCGTGCCGGATAACATCCGCGGTCCGGTGCGAAACAACGGCGGCGGCCACTGGAACCATTCGTTCTTCTGGAAGCTCATGGGTCCGAAGGCCGGCGGAGCTCCCACGGGCAAGTTGGCCGACGACATCAAAGCGGCGTTCGGCAGCTTCGACGCTTTCAAAGAGAAGTTCGAAGCGGCTGGTGTCGGGCGTTTCGGCAGCGGCTGGGTGTGGCTGGTAACGAACGGCGGCCGATTGGAGATCGTCTCCACCGCCAATCAGGACAACCCGATCATGGGCAAAGCGGTCGCCGGGTGCGAGGGGAAGCCAATCCTGGG
>DATEKZ010000122.1:0-2655 GCA_035277185.1 Verrucomicrobiia bacterium | reverse complement strand
ATAGAACACCTAGCGCTTCATCATCAGGGAACGTAGGTTCGTTTTTACGTGCCGCGCTGAAGGTTTGGTGGAATCTATTCCATTCATCTTTCAATCGCTTCTGAAGATCGGGATCAGCTGGATAAAGTGGTCTTCGCTCTTTCATGTTTGTGATCTAATTATGGCACGGTGGCGTATGACAATACAGCATACGTTCCAAAACTATCACGCCAACTTAAGGCAGGTTCCTACTTGCCGGCGCTCGGACGTTCGGGCGCCGCTACACGATGCTTCTACCAGAAGTAATTGAGGCGAACGGAAGACCGTTCGCCTTTTTTCTTCGACTGCTCTTGTTGGCTGTTACAACGTTGTTGCCCGCGATCATGAAGTTCGATGTCGTCATTGTGGGCGGGGGCGCAGCCGGATTGATGTGCGCCATCGAAGCCGGCAAGCGTGGGCGTTCCGTGGTGGTGCTCGAACACAGCGAGCGGCTCGGCAAGAAAATCCTGATCTCCGGCGGCGGGCGCTGCAATTTCACAAACACCGGCGCGGCAGCGGATCATTACGTGACCCGCGGCAGTCCGCATTTCTGCAAATCGGCGCTTGCCCGCTTCACACCCGACGACCTCATCGCGCTGGTCGAGAAGCACGGCATCGCCTGGCACGAGAAAAAGCTGGGCCAGCTCTTTTGTGATCTCAGCTCGCGTCAGATCGTCGATCTGTTGAAAAACGAATGCGACGCCGCCGGCGTCGAAATCAAACTGAATTGCAACGTATCGAGCGTCAGAAAGAATTCCGGCTTCGACCTGGAAACGAATCCGGGAACATTCACGGCCGACTCACTGGTGGTTGCGACCGGCGGCCTCTCCTTTCCCAAACTGGGTGCGACGGACTTCGGCTACCGGCTCGCCGAACAATTCGGTGTGAAAGTGGTTCCTCCGCAGCCGGGACTCGTGCCTTTGACGTTTGCTGGCGGCGACCAGGCGGCGTTCGCGGAGCTGAGCGGTGTTTCCGTCGCCGTGGTGGCCAGCGTTCCGGGCGCCCGTTTTTGCGAACACGTTCTCTTCACTCATCGCGGGTTGAGTGGTCCGGCGATTTTGCAGATTTCGAACTACCTTCGGAACGGCGAGCCGCTGTGCCTCGATTTGTTTCCGGATCACCCCGCGCGGGAATATCTGAAAGCAAATCGACGCGAGAATAAGAATAAGGAACTGAAGACCCTCTTGAGCCAGCGGTTGCCACAGCGTTTCGTCGAAACCTGGTGCGCGCGGTATGCGCCTTCGCGCCCGATGAACCGGTATTCCGACCGGGAACTGGATGAGATCGCAAAGCGGCTGCATCGTTGGGAACTGCAGGTCGCCGGGACGGAAGGCTACGCAAAGGCGGAAGTCACCTTGGGTGGCGTCGATACGGACGAACTCTCGTCGAAGACGATGGAGTCGCGCCGTGTCCCCGGTCTTTTCTTCATCGGCGAAGTGGTGGACGTGACCGGCTGGTTGGGCGGCTACAACTTCCAATGGGCCTGGGCCTCCGGCCACGCCGCCGGCCAGGCGGTTTAAGACGGCGGCGACTTTCTGTCGCCTATCGAGAAAGGCAACCGCACAACACTTCGCTTCGAAAGGCGCCGTGACGGCCCACCGTAGCAGCCGACGTGAGGAGGCTCATTCTACTTCGGCCGAATGAAGTTAGAGCCTCCTTACGTCGGCTGCTACGGTTCAGGAGGGCAAAGCGGAACCGTCCAAGTGCGTACAACATTTTGTCGCATATGCGACAAAATGTTGTACGACGTGTTCAGGATCCTATTGCGCGCCAAAATGGCGTCGGCGCTTCCCCGAGTACAGCGTTGGCAGGAACGATAGTTTTGTGTCAATTTCCGTGAACACATCTATCAAGACCGTGCCGCCAATGTTTCAGTTTCGTACGCAGTCAAAGGTCTCCGTCCGCCGGAGGGTGCGTTGTTCCGCGCGCCGGATCGCTTTCGTCGCTGCATCGATTTCCTTCTCCGTGCCGGGACCGCTTCAATCGGCGGAATCCTCGCGGGAAACGGAGTTTTTCGAGAAGCGAATCCGGCCGATCCTGGCCGATCACTGTTTGGAGTGTCACAGCGAAGAAAAGAAGGTCAAAGGCGGTCTCCGACTTGATTCGCGCGATGGCTGGCAAAAGGGAGGTGATTCCGGCCCCGCCCTCGTTCCCGGCGAGCCGGACAAGAGCCTGCTCATCGAGACCGTCCGATTCGGCAACGAAGATCTGCAGATGCCGCCGAAGCGCCGGTTGAGCGACGCACAAATTGCTGACCTCGTGGAATGGGTGCGAATGGGCGCGCCCGATCCGCGCGACGACTCCGCCATGCAGGCCACGCGCGCCGCAGGCATGAGCGTGGAAGAGGGCAGATCGTTCTGGTCATATCAACCGCCCCGCCGCCCCGCGCCGCCTGCCGTAAAGGACACACGGTGGCCGCGGAATGAAATCGACCGTTATGTCCTGGTTGAACTCGAAGCCAGAGGAAGCCGGCCGGTCCGGGACGCGGATCCGGCAACGCTGATTCGCCGGGCCTATTTTGATCTGGTCGGCCTGCCGCCGTCTCCCGAAGAGATTGACGCCTACGCGCGCGCTGCTTCGCCGGACGGATTTGCGAAGGTGGTGGATCGGTTGCTGGCTTCTCCGCACTTCGGCGAA
>DATEKZ010000121.1:0-3629 GCA_035277185.1 Verrucomicrobiia bacterium | reverse complement strand
ATTCCCGCGCTGGAATCCCAATCCGATATTCGAGTTCTCGACGGAGGGTGAGCTGACCTATTTCAATGACGCCGCCTCGGAAATGGCGGGCGCCCTCGGCAAGGAACACCCTTCGGGGATTCTGCCGGAAAATCTCGCCGAGATTGTCAGAGACTGCCTGTTCAAGGGGCATAACCGTCTCGGGCTGGAGACGACGGTTGGCGGGCGGACCGTTTCGTGGTCTTTCTTTCCGATCCTGAGCAGCCGCACCGTTCATTGCTACGCCGCGGACATCACCGAGCGGAGGAGCCTGGAAGCGCAGCTTCGCCAGGCCCAGAAGATGGAGTCCGTGGGCCAGTTGGCAGCCGGCGTGGCCCACGATTTCAACAACCTCCTGAGCATCGTGCAGGGTTACTCGACGCTGTTGCTGGACGATAAAGACCTGAAGAACGAGACCGTCGAGGCGTTGAAGCAAATCAATTCGGCAACGCAGCGGGCCACGCACCTGACGCGGCAACTCCTGACCTTCAGCCGCAAACAGACTCTGAACATCGAAATCCTTGACCTCAATGAAGTGATCAACAGCGTGAACCGGCTGCTCCGCCGCGTTATCGGCGAGAGTGTGGCGTTACAGTTCAACTATTCTCCTCATCTTCCCGCCGTGGAAGCGGACACGGGCATGATGGAGCAGGTGATCATGAATCTGGCCATCAACGCGCGCGATGCCATGCCCGAGGGCGGCCAGTTGACGATCGGCACCAAAGCGGTCGAGATTCCGGAAGGTTATTCGGAACACAATCCTGAAGCCAGGCCGGGACGTTTTGTTTGCCTGAGCATCAGCGATACCGGATGTGGCATGGACGAGACGACGCTCGAGCGCATTTTTGAGCCGTTCTTCACAACGAAGCCGGCGGGAAAAGGCACCGGCCTGGGCCTGGCCACGGTGTATGGAATCGTCAAACAACACCGGGGCTGGATCGAAGTGCAGAGTCAGGTCAGCAATGGAACCACGTTTCGAATTTACCTTCCGGCGAGCGCGAAGGCAGCGACGCCATCGTCCAACCATCAGGTCGAACCGGCGGCGCGCGGCGGCTCTGAAACCGTCCTCCTGGTGGAGGATGAACCCGCCGTCCTCGGCATGGCCAAAGGAATTCTCGAACGCCAGGGATACAGAGTCCTGTCGGCGGCGTCGGGCGACGAAGCGTTGCCAGTCTGGCATGAAAACGCCTCCGGAATCCGCCTGCTGCTTACCGACATGGTAATGCCCGGAAGCCTCAACGGACGCGAGCTGGCCGAGAAACTTCTCTCGGAAAAACCGGGGCTCAAGGTGATCTACACCAGCGGATACAGCGTCGAGTTGCTCGGGACCGGCATGACGACGAGCAAAAACTTCGTGTTCCTGCAGAAGCCCTATCGCCCCGACGCGCTGGCGCAGGTCGTCCGCAATTGTCTGGACGAAACACCGTCCTGATCCGTCTTTTGCGCGTGACACATTGGTTTTGTGCCGCCTATAGTCCTCGCCCTTGACGACCCTATCGTCTAGCGGTTAGGACACCGCCCTTTCACGGCGGCGGCACGGGTTCGATTCCCGTTAGGGTCGCCACGCTCCAACCATGGATTTCACGGAGGGGCTGCGCCGCAAGCGAACCAGACCGCGGGCGTCTCGCTCGCAGCGCATTTCGATGGAGGGAAGGGATGAAAATTCGGACAGAGGCGGTCCCATCGGGGTGTGTTGACCTTCCGACGATTGGTCAGTAGAGGTTGAGAAAGTCATGATTGCCAGGCCCGCCGCCACCGTGTTGACCGCCTTGTTCGCAATCCTCCCGATGGCGCTCGGTGCGGAGGAAAACTCGCGCTGGCGCGTTTATCGGACAATGGATGGCATGGCCGAGTTGCTGACGGTGACGGTCACCCTCAGTCCGCGTGACAACGTGTGGGCCAAGCACGGCGTCAGCGAATGGGCCAGTTGGCTGGACGGCTATCAGGTGCGAACCCTCCGATGCGTCGGCACCGGCATCTATCCTCTGTGCGAAAGCCGGTCCGGCCAGCTCTGGTCCGGATATCCGGAAGGGCTGATGGAATACCGACGCGATCAGTGGCTGCAGTATCCCGTTGCCGACATTCGGTCGGAGAGCGCGCTTCGTCCCGCCCGCCGGATACCCCTCCTGCCGGCCGAGCGCGATCATGTCCTGGCGTTGTTGCCCGACCGGTTGCTGGAATATGACGCCGGGCAGGACAAGGTCAGCGTGCTGCGCCGGGTGATGGACACGCGGATCGGCCGGTTTATCGATCTGATTGAAGCGCGTGACGGCGGCGCCTGGATTTCCGCCAGTAACGGCCTGGCGAAGTTGCCGGGTCCCATCCGGCGGTTGACCGCTGATTCCCCATGGCACGAGGTCCCCGTCAATCCGAACTGGCAGGTGCACAATCTGGAGCGGCCCTTTGAAGACGATGAGGGTGGCGTGACCGTTGTGGCCGATTCACTGGTCTCCACGCAGCGGGTGGTGCTCCATTTCGACGGTCAATCCTGGGATCCGCCGGTCGCCGCGCCGGAACGGATCCGCGGCGCCTGGCGCGGCCCGGATCAATCGTTCTGGGCGTTTACACGAACTTCACTTCTCCACCGGCCCGGCCGCGAATGGGAGGCGGTAGACACGCCCGGTGTTCGGACTGCCGAGCGCCAGATTTTTGATGCGGCAACCGAAGCGAACGGAGTCTTTTGGCTTGCCACGTCAGAGGGGCTGATTCGCCACGCGCCACAGATCTGGCGCTCGCCGTCCGGATTGGGCGATTTGAAATCGCCGGTCTATGGCATTCTGGAAGACCGACAGGGCCGGCTTTGGTTTGCGGCTCCGGGCGCGTTGCTTGTCTCTCAACACGGGGAATGGCGCAGGATCGCCTGGCCGCGCGATCTGCGACCGTCCTTCGCCCCGCCGGAAGCGCTGTTTGGATTCGCGTCCGGAAGGATTGCCATCAACACCCGCCATCAGCCCTGGCTCTACGATTCCGCCAGCGGCGAGTTTTCACCGCTCATTCATCCGTCCGGCCGACCGATCCGCGCCATCGTTGGACAACTCAACGATGAGCGACTTTGTCTCGAGACGACCGGACAAGGCAGGGAGGCTGACTCACGCCTGGAGACGTTCGACGGCGAGAAATTCGAAGTCCTGCCGGCGCCGAACCCGGAGGCGAGCCTGGGCACGAACATTGTCTTTCTACGCGAGACCCAGGACGGGACGCTTTGGGTCGGATACAGCAATGGTCTGGCGCGGTTTGACCCGAAACGGGCGGCGCCGGCTGATGTGTTCCTTGGTACTGAGCCGACGTGCCTGCTCGAAACGGTGCGGGGAAAAATCTGGCGTGGCGACGGCGACATGATCTCGGAGTTCGATGGCAGGGGATGGACGGTGGTGCGCGCGGGATTGGGACAGGTGCGCAGCCTGCAAAAGGGCCGCGACGGAAGTACCTGGGTGGCGACGGATGCGGGCCTGTTTAGACATTTGGACGGTTCGTGGGTCGGGAATTCCGTGGAGGAGGGGCTGCCTGACAGGGAAGTGTTCGGGGTAAGGCACGACCAACGGGGCCAAACCTGGGCGGCGACCGGCCAGGGCGTGAGCCAGTACCACCGGGAGGCGGATTTGGACCCGCCG
>DATEKZ010000120.1:0-12008 GCA_035277185.1 Verrucomicrobiia bacterium | reverse complement strand
CATTCATCCAGGGCAATCGCCTGCGCCAGCGTCCGCGGAAACCCGTCGAGCATGAAACCCCGGTCCAACGGTGCCGATTGCATCCAGTTGCTCATGAACTCCAACACCGTTGCGTCGGGCACGAGTTCGCCTTTTTCAAGGAACCCTTTCGCGCGCTTTCCGACGGATGACCCCGACTCCACTTCCTGGCGGAGCAAATGGCCGGAAGAGACGTGGGCCAATCCGAGTTCCGTCTGGAGTTGTGCAGCGATGGTTCCCTTGCCCGATTCCGGTGGACCGAGCAGTATGATCCGACGCTTCATAACCTAGAAGCGGCCCTTGATCCGTCCTTTCTTCAGGAACCCGTCGTAATGCCGCATCAACAGATGTGATTCCATCTGCCGCATCGTATCCAACAACACGCCCACCGTGATAAGAATGCTGGTTCCGCCAAAAAACCTCGTCACGGCCGGATCCACATTAAACGTCTGCCCGAGCAAATCCGGCACCACCGCGATCAGGGTCAGAAAGATGGCGCCGGCCAGCGTGATTCGGCTCATCGCGTGGTGCAGGTAATTGCTCGTCGCCTGTCCGGGCCGGACGCCCGGAATGTAACCGCCGTGCTTCTTCAAATCGTCGGCGATCTGCAGCTCATTGAACTGCGTCGCGACCCAGAAGTAGGAGAAGAAGAGGATCATGAGCGAATAAAGAACGTAATAGAGTAATTGCCCGGCACTCAACTGAATGCCGATCTCCTCAAAAAACTTCATGTTCGTGATCTTGCCCAGCTTAAAGAAGATGTTGCTCGGGAACATCAGGATGGCCTGCGCGAAGATGATCGGCATCACGCCGGCATAATTGACCCGCAGCGGCATGAACGAGCTGCCGCCGGCGTAAACCTTCCGCCCGACGGCCCGCTGGGCGTATTGCACCGGTATTTTTCTCTGCGCCTGCGTGACCGCGATGACGCCCGCAATCACCGCCAGCAACAACAGCAGGAGGGCCACGGCATGAAACCAGTGAAACCGGGCCGCCACTTCCGCGCCGGCTGGAGGAAAGAACATGAAGAACATCGCCTGAGCGGCGTTCGGCAGATCGGCGACAATCCCAATCGTGATGACCAGCGAGATGCCGTTGCCGATGCCGCGTTCAGTGATCTGTTCGCCCAGCCACATGAGCAACAGCGTTCCGGTGGTGAGAATCAGAACGGTCTGAATGCGATACCACCAGAGGTTTTCGACGATGACCAGTTTCCCCGGGAAGTTCGCGCCGAAAAGCTGTTCGGGGTGCTCCCATCCGAGCGTCATAAGGGTGCCATGCCCCAGGCACAACAACACCGTCAGGTAGCGCCCGTACTGGATGATCTTCGCCCGCCCGCCTTCTTCCCGGACCAGTTTGCTCAACTGCGGAACGACCGCGCTCAACAATTGGATAATGATGGTCGCGGTGATGTACGGCATGATCCCCAGCGAGCCAATCGCGCAGTTCTGGAGCGCCCCGCCGGTGAACAGACTGTACATGCCGAGCAGACCCCCGCCGTCGCGGCTGGCATTGCTCTCCATGAACACCTTGAGAGCCGAGGCATCCAACCCTGGCACCGGAACGTACGCGATCAGCCGGCAAATCCCGAGCAACAGCATCGTAAAGATGATCCGCGACTTCAGTTCCGGGATTTTGAAGCAATTGGAGAATGTGTTGGCGATGGCCGCGAGCATGGATTGGTCGTGAAGAGGTTCCGGGTCCGCCCGCCTTAGCCTTTTTTGGCGCCCGCAATCTCGCAAACCCCGCCCAGAGCTTCGATCCGGGTTCTGGCCGACGCGCTGAAGGCATGCGCGTTGACCGTCAGCTTCTTCTTCAACTCGCCGTCGCCGAGAATCTTGACGCCTGAGGCGCGACCGTTGGCCAGCCCGACTGCGCGCAGGGCGGCTTCGTCCACGCGCGCTCCGTCTTCGAACTGGTTCAACGATTCGAGATTCACGGGAAGGTAACGCGTCGCGTGGCGGGCATTGTTGAATCCGCGCTTGGGGATGCGCCGGATCAATGGCATCTGGCCGCCTTCAAACCCGATGCGGATCGAACTGCCGGACCGGGCACTTTGTCCCTTGCCACCGCGCCCACTGGTCTTGCCGTGGCCGCTGGACTCGCCCTGTCCCAGCCGCTTGCGGCGATGCTTTGCGCCGGGGCGGGGTTTAAGATTGTGTAAGCGCATAGGTTAAGTTGTGGCCGTTGTGGCAGCCGCCGGCTCTTTCACCCGGAGGGTGAGTCCGCGACCGCGATAAATCTCTTCGCGCAACCGAAGCTGCTGCAACGCCGTTAACGTCGCCTTCGCGACATTGGCCGCGTTCTTCGAGCCGAGCGACTTGCTCAGGATGTCCCGCACACCGGCGGATTCGAGCACGGCACGGACAGTCTTGCCGGCGATGATCCCGGTTCCCGGAGAGGCAGGACGCAGCAGGATGCGCGCGCCGCCATAGGCGGAAAGCACTTCATGCGGAATCGTCACATCCTTCAGCGCAACTGTCGCCATGCTTTGCCTGGCAATTTCCCCACCCTTGCGGATCGCATCGGCCACCTCGCCGCCTTTCCCCAGGCCCAGACCCACTCGTCCGCGTTTGTCGCCGACCACCACGAGCGCGCTAAAGCTGAAGCGGCGACCGCCTTTGACCACCTTCGCCGAACGATTGATGTAAACCACTTTTTCCGTCAACTCGTTCTCGCCCTTGCCATCGCCGGAGCCGTCGCCCGAGTCCTGAGGTCGTCCGCGGCGGACGCCGCGGCCGCGGCCGTGGCCGTGGCCGTGGCCGTGCGGACGGTTTTGGTTTTCTGCTGGTTTATTGGTTTCTTCAGCCACGATATTTTTCTCCTGGTTGCAACTAGAATTTCAGTCCGGCCTCACGTGCCGCGTCCGCCAGGGCCTTCACTTTACCGTGATAACGCGACCCTCCGCGATCGAAGACGACCTGCGCGATGCCTTTGGCCTTCGCTGCTTCCGCCGCCAGCTTGCCCATGATTTTGGCGCTCCCGACATTGGCTGCAAGTTTGTCGCGGTCGGAGATTGATTTGTTCCGTGTCGAAGCCGACGCCAGCGTCCGGCCGGCGCTGTCGTCGATGAACTGCACGTGGATATTCCTGCCGGTGAAGCAAACGCTCATCCGGGGACGCTCCGGTGTGCCGGCGACCTTCTTGCGAATCCGCCAACCCCGGCGCACGGCGAGTTCGTGTTTCTTTTCAGTTCTCATGATGGCTGGACCACGGATTTGGCCGTGATCCTCAATGCGTTACTGGACGGTCTTGCCTTCCTTGCGGACAACCTTCTCGCCGACGTAACGGACACCCTTGCCTTTGTACGGTTCCGGCGGGTAGAAGCCGCGGATTTCGGCGGCCACCCGGCCCACCAGTTCCTTGCTTGGTCCTTCGATCGTGACCTTCGTGTTTTCCTCGACAGTCACCTTGATCTGGTCGGGGATCGGGTAACTGATCGGGTGCGAATATCCGAGGCTGAGGTTGACGTTCTTGCCCTGGACGGCGGCCTTGAAACCGACGCCCTGGATTTCGAGCTTTTTCAGGAACCCTTCGCTCACACCCCTGACCATATTGTTCACGATCGCCCGGCTCAGGCCATGCAGCGACTTCGCCTCTGCGTCGTCGCCCTCGCGACTGAGCTTAATCTGCGCGCCTTCCACGGCGGCGGTCGTTCGCCTGGGCAACTCGAAGTCCAGCTTTCCTTTCGGACCCTCCACCAGCACCCTGCGTCCCTTGACCTCGACCTTGACCTTGGCCGGTATCTCGATCGGCAATCTTCCAATTCGTGACATAATTCAAAAACGGTTGGAGCGTTGGAGCGGCGCAGTGTTGAAGGTCATCTGTTTACCACACGTAGCAAATCAACTCGCCACCCAGGTTCTGCTTGCGCGCCTCCAGCCCGGTCATCACCCCGCGAGGCGTCGAGACAATGGCGACCCCCATGCCGGAGAGGACCCGCGGAATCTCCGTGGCGCGCACATAGCGGCGCAATCCGGGCTTGCTGACGCGTTTCAGGCCCACGATCACGCCCTTGCGGCCCTGATACTTGAGTTTCAGCTTGAGCCGCTTCACGGCCTTGCCCTCGACGGCGCAGTCCGAGATATAGCCTTCCTTCTTCAGGATGTGGGCGATGCTCTCCTTCATCCGGGAGTGCGACAGTTCGAGGTCGGGCAATTGCGCCTGGCTGGCGTTGCGGATGCGTGTGAGCATGTCTGAAATCGGATCGGTCATAAGCTTACCAACTGGCTTTGGTGACACCGGGGATCAACCCGGACAGGGCCATCTCGCGGAAGGTCAGACGGGAGGACCAGAATTTGCGCAAATAACCATGCCGCCGTCCGCTCATCTGGCAGCGGTTAATAAGACGCGTCGGGCTGGCGTTGCGCGGCAATTTCGACAGCGCGGCGTAGTCGCCCTTGGCCTTCAATTCCGCACGCAGGGCCGCGTATTTCTTGACCGTTGCGGCCTTCCTTTTGTTGCGTTCCAACCAGGATTTCTTAGCCATAGATTTATCTTCCTTCGGCAAACGGCATGCCCATCAGCTTCAACAATTCGCGAGCCTCCTCGTCCGTCCGGGCGGTCGTCACGATGGTCACGTCCATACCCTGATGCCGTTTGATCTTGTCCAGTTCGATCTCCGGAAAAATGGTCTGGTCGTTCAATCCCAGCGAATAGTTGCCGCGCCCGTCGAACGAGCGGCCCGAAACGCCGCGGAAGTCGCGGATGCGCGGTAACGCGGCCGCCACGAGACGGTCGAAAAACTCGTACATCGCGTCGCGACGGAGCGTCACTTTGCACCCAATCGGCTGGCCTTGTCGCAGTTTGAAATTGGCGACACTCTTGCGCGCCTTATTGACCACCGGCTTCCGACCCGTGACCAGGCTCAGGTCCTTGACCGCGTCATCGACGGCGCTCTTCTCCAGCGACGCGCTGACACCCATATTGACCACGATCTTTTCCATGCGGGGCACCTGATGGACGTTCTGATACTTGAGTTTCTCGATCAGCGCGGGCCTCACGCTTTCCATGTATTTCTGATAAAGTCTGGCTTTCATGATTCACTCCCGGCGGATGCCGGCGTGGCGCCGCGTTTGGCAGCGCGGGCGTCAAAACTCCCGGCCTGCATGACGTTCGAAACATGCACGCTGCCCTCGCGCTCGATGATGGCGCCCTGGGGATGCTGCTGGCTTTTTCGCATGTGTTTCTTCATCAGCTTGACCCCTTCGACAATCACGCGTTGCTTGCCGGTCAGGACACTGATGACCCGGCCGCGCTTGCCCCGCTCGGTGCCCGCGATCACCACTACTTCGTCCCCTTTCTTGACGTGAAACTTGCGCATAACCTCAAATCACTTCCGGTGCGAGCGAGATGATCTTCATGAACTTCTTGTCCCGGAGCTCGCGCGCCACCGGGCCGAAGATGCGCGTTCCGCGCGGATTGTTCTCCTTGTCGATGATCACAATGGCGTTGGTGTCGAAGCGAAGGTACGAACCGTCATTGCGCCGGATCGCCTTGCGCGTGCGGACCACCACGGCATCCACAACGTCGCCCTTCTTCACGGTGCCGTCCGGCGCCGCTTCCTTGATGTGGGCTTTGATGATGTCACCCACCTCCGCGTAGCGCTGGTTGCGCCCGATCACACCGATGGCTGCGGCGCGTTTGGCGCCCGTGTTGTCAGCCACGTCTAAAATGGAACGAATCTGGAGCATAACGGGTCCTCGAGTTTAGCCGGTTACTTTGGCCGGCTCGGCATTGCGTTCGACGACTTCGATCAGCCGCCAGGACTTGGTCTTGGACAAAGGACGTGTCTCCTGAATGCGCACGCGGTCGCCCACTTTGGCCTCGCTCTTCTCATCGTGCGCGTAGAACCTGGCATAGGCGGTGACCACCTTCTTGAACCGCGGATGGCGGAAGCGCCGTTCGACACGGACCACAATGGTCTTGTTCATTTTGTCGGATACGACCTCCCCGAGCCGCTCTTTGCGGTGACCGCGATTGGAATGGGTTTCAGACATAAGGAAATCAGGCGGCCTTCCGCCGCAGTTGGGTAATCCGGGTCTCGATGCGCGCGATGTCCCGCCGCAGCGTGCGCAAACGCGCGGGCTTTTCCAGTTGGGCGGTCGCCTGCTGCAGGCGCAGGTTGAACATCTCCTGCCGCAGGTCGCGGCTCAGGGCTGCCAGTTCGACCAGGGTGCCATCTTTGATTTTCGGATCGGACATCTTCATAGCCTGCGCATCGGTCTTAAGCCATTTTATGCCGGGAAATAAATTTGGTCTTGATCGGAAGTTTCGCCGACGCCAGACGCATCGCTTCGCGCGCCACGGCCTCGGTCACCCCATCGACCTCGAACAGTACGTTGGCCGGACGGATCACCGCCACCCACGACTCGACTCCGCCTTTGCCCGTGCCCATGCGGACTTCCAGCGGCTTCTTGGTAATCGACTTGTCCGGAAAGACCCGAATCCAGACTTTGCCGCGTCTCTTCATGTAACGGGTGATGGCCACACGGGCCGCTTCAAGCTGCTTGGTATCAAGCCAGCAGCGTTCCAAAGCCTGCAGACCGTACTCGCCAAAGGCCACGGTCGCGCAACGGGACGCAATGCCCGTGCGATGACCCCGTTGCATCTTGCGATACTTCACTCTGGCTGGCATCAATGGCATAGCTGATCCTCGTCAAAAATCGTTCGTTCGCTCTCAGTTCGGCGGCGGCGCGCTGGTCGCCGTCACCGCGCCTTTGTCGCTCTTCATCTCGCCGGTGCAAATCCAGCATTTGACCCCGAGCTTGCCGTACACCGTGTGGGCCTCGGCGAAGCCGTAGTCGATGTTGGCCCGGAGCGTGTGGAGCGGCACGCGGCCCTCATGATAAGTCTCCACCCGGGCCAGTTCCGCGCCGCCCAAACGCCCCGCGCAGCGGATCTTGATCCCTTCGGCGCCAAAATCCATCGCGGTCTGGACCGCCTTCTTCATCGCACGGCGGAAAGAGATGCGGCGCTCCAGTTGCAGGGCGACATTGTCCGCGACGAGCTGGGCGTCGATCTCCGGTTTTTTCACCTCGACGATGTCCACGTAGATTTCCTTGCCCGTCATCCGGCTGAGCTCTTCCTTGATCTTATCGATCTCGGCGCCCTTTCGGCCGATGACGACGCCGGGGCGCGCCGTGAAAATCGTGATGCGGCAACGGGTGGCGGCGCGCTCGATGAGGATCTTGGGGACGGAGGCGGATTCGAGTTTCTTCTTGAGAATCTCGCGAATCTTCTGGTCTTCGGCCAGCAGCTTGCCGAAGTCCTTTTTGTCGGAATACCACTTCGACCGCCAGTCCTTGTTAACGGCAATGCGCAGTCCTATTGGATTGGTCTTCTGTCCCATAACAATCAGTTGTCAGACAAAACGATTTTGATGTGGCAGTTCCGCTTCAGGATCGGCCCGGCTGAACCGCGTGCTTTGGGCGTGAACCGTTTCAGCGTCGTAGCGGCGCCCGCGACGGCTTCCTTCACCCGCAGGGTTTCGGGTTTCAGCCCATTGTTGTTTTCCGCATTGGCAATGGCGGATTTGAGGGTCTTGGCCACGAACCGCGCGGACTTGCGGGACACCACGGCGAGCACGGCCTGCGCCTGCAGCGCGTTCATCCCCTGGATTTGCCGGACGACCTCGCGCACTTTCTGCGCGGACATGCGGACGTTGCGGGTGATGGCTTGAACTTCCATAAAGCTATTTGGCTTCGGCCTTGGCCGTGTGGGCCCCGTGTTTCTTGAAAATCCGCGTCGGCGAAAACTCTCCGAGCCGGTGGCCCACCATGTTCTCCGTCACGAACACGGGGTTGAACACCTTGCCGTTATGCACGTTGAAAGTAAGACCCACGAAGTCCGGTGTGATCATCGAGCGGCGCGACCAGGTCTTGATCGGCGTCTTGGACCTCGTCTCTTTCGCCTTCACAATCTTGTCCAGCAAATGCTGGTCAACGAACGGACCTTTCTTGATCGAGCGTCCCATAAAATTATTTCTGTTTCATCGGTCGGCCATCGCGCCGGACGACGATGAAACGATCGGAGTGCTTCCGCTTGCTGCGCGTTTTATAGCCCTTGGCCAGCATGCCCCACGGCGACATGAGCTGCTGCCACCCGCCGCCGCCTTTCGATTTGCCCTGGCCTCCGCCGTTGGGGTGATCCACCGGATTGCGCACCATGCCGCGGCTCATCGGACGCTTGCCGCGATGACGGGAGCGGCCGGCCTTGCCCAGAATCACGTTTTCATGCTCGGTGTTGCCGACCTGGCCGATCGTTGCATAACAGTCTTCATGAATCCTCCGGATTTCGCCCGAAGGCAGCCGCACCTGGGCATAGCCTTCGTCACGAGACATTAGCGTCGCTTCCCCGCCCGCCGTGCGCACCATTTGCCCTCCCCGACCGGGTGTGATCTCGATATTGTGAATCGGCAATCCGACCGGAACGGACTTCAGTGGAAGGCTGTTGCCAAGCTCCGGCGGCGCGTCGGGCCCGCTCACGAGTTTCGTTCCGACCTTCAGTCCGTTGGGCGCTATAATATATCGCTTCTCACCGTCCTTGTACTCCAGCAACGCCAGTCGTGCCGTACGAATCGGGTCGTATTCAATCGCGGCCACGGTCGCTTCCACGCCATGCTTGTTCCGTTTGAAATCCACTGTCCGGATTTTCTGTTTGTGTCCCCCGCCGATGGCGCGCGCCGTCACACGGCCGTAGTTGTTTCGTCCGCCCGTCTTCTTCCGGCTCATCACCAGGCTCTTCTCCGGCCGCTTCCCGGTGATGTCGCTAAAGTCAGCGATGGTGATGTATCGCGTGGACGGGGTCAGCGGTCTGAAAGCTTTGACTGGCATAAACGAGAAACTTAAGTCAGGACGATCTTATCGCCGCTCTTCAAGGTCACCACGGCCTTCTTCCAGTCGGGCGCCTGTCCCGCCTGGGTGGTGCGCTGACGGCGGTGCTTGCCGCGCACGTTCATGGTGCTCACGTCAACCACCTTGACCTTGAACAACTCCTGCACCGCCTGACGGATCTGGGTCTTGTTGGCCCGCCGGTCCGCCACCACGGTGTATTGATTGAATTTCTCCGACTGCGTGGACCCTTTTTCAGTCACGCGCACGGTCTTGATGATTTCAAACGAGTTCATGTCAGCTTACTCGGCCAGTCGTTGTTCGATCCGATCAAACGCGTCGCGCGTAAACAGCAGCTTGTCGTAGCGCAACACCTGATACGTGTTCAGTGAATCGCTGGTGGCCAGATCGACATCCGGCACGTTGCGCGAAGCGAGCGTCAGGTTCCTGTCCACCCCCGACGCGACCACCAACGTCGTGCCGTCCAGGTTCAAGGCCGACAACGCGCCCAGGAATTCTTTCGTCCGGGGCGAGGCGAGTTTAATCTCGTCCACTACCATCACGTCGCCGGCCTTCAGGCGTTCGCTCAACGCCTTTCGCAACGCGAGTTGCCGCGTCGTTTTCGTCACTTTCTTGCCAAAATCACGCGGCTTGGGACCGAATACGACGCCGCCACCGCGCCACAGAGGCGAGGCGAACGAACCGGCGCGGGCGCGGCCCGTCCCCTTCTGCCGCCACGGCTTCTTCCCCGTGCCGTTCACCTCGCCCATCGTTTTGGTGCAGGCGGTGCCCATCCGCTGATTCGCCTGGTGGGCCACGACGACGTCATGCACGGCCTGGGTGCCTTTGCCGTTCTCGATGAGCGCGAATTTCACTTCCAACTCGCCCTGGCTCTGCCCCCGGATATCTTTGATGGTCAGTTTCATGCGCGCTTACTTTTTGGGGGCCGCGGCCTTTTTGGGGTTCTTCTTCGATTCGCGAATGATCACGTAATCGCCATTCGCGCCCGGAATCGCGCCCTGGATCAGCAAAAGGTTTTCTGCTTCGCGCACCTGGATGATCTGAAGATTCTGCACCGTGCGACGGACCTGGCCCATGTGGCCGGGCATCTTCAGGCCGCGCCGCACGGTGCCCGGAAACAACCGACAACCGATGGCGCCGCCGCGACGGTGCCAGCCCTTGGCGCCGTGGGTCATATCCCCGCCGCGGAAGTGATGGCGCTTGACGACACCCTCGAACCCGCGTCCCTTCGTGATGCCAATCGCGTCCACGTAATCGCCCTGGGCAAAAATATTCACGCCGACCGTGTCGCCGGGCTTCACTTCGAGCGGGAAATCACGAAACTCCCGGACGCGTTTCACCGGAGCCGTCTTGAACTTCTTCAGATGCCCGTTCAGCGGTTTGGTCAACCGCTGTTCCTTCTGATCGCCGAAGCCAAGCTGCACAGCTTTGTAACCATCTGTTTCGACCGTTTTGCACTGGATGACGCGGTTGGGTCCGGCCAGCACGATGGTCACGGGGACGGCCTTCCCCTGCGCATCGTAAACGCGGGATTGGCCAAGTTTTTTACCGAGTAAGCCTAACATACGCTTAAATCTTGATCGTGATATCGACGCCCGCCGGCAGGTTCAACTTCTTGAGTTCGTCCACGGTCTTGGCCGTCGGATCGATGATGTCCAGCAAGCGCTTGTGGGTGCGTTGCTCGAAGGTTTCGTGAGATTTCTTGTCCGCGTGCGGTGAACGGAGGACGGTAAAACGCTCAATGCGGGTCGGAAGAGGGATCGGACCGGCCACCCGGGCCCCGGTGCGCTTGACCGTCTCCACGATGTCGTGCGCCGACTGGTCAATGACCCGGTGATCGTAGGCCTTCAGGCGAATGCGAATGCGTTGTCCAGCCATATAAAAAGAACAAGTAAAAAGTTATCAGCGTCAACTGCGCGCCGCGGGTTTCGACTTCGCGGTGTCCAAAATAGTGTTCAGGATGCTGTTCGGCACCTGCTCAAACGTCAGCGGCTCCATCGAGTACGATGCGCGTCCCTTCGAGAGCGAACGGATCGCCGTCGCGTATCCGAACATTTCGGCCAGAGGCACCTCGGCGTTCAGAACCGTCTGGCCGCTCTTGGCTTCGATGCTCACGATCTTGCCACGCCGGCGGTTGATGTCACCCAGTAAATCACCCTGATATTCGTCCGGGGTGGTGACTTCCACCTTCATGATCGGCTCGAGCAGGATCATGCTGGCCTTCTTGGCCGCGTCCTTGAACGCAAAGATGCCCGCCATCTTGAATGCGAGCTCATTCGAGTCCACTTCGTGGAACGTGCCGTCCACGATGGCAGCCTTCACATCGATCATCTGGTAGCCCGCCAGCACGCCGCCTTTGATCGCCTCTTCAATGCCATCGATGACCGCCGGGATGTATTCCCTCGGGATCGCGCCGCCGACAATTTTGTTCTCGATCTCGACGCCCTTGCCCTTCTCGTTGGGCTCAATGTCGATGATCGCGTGACCATACTGGCCGCGGCCGCCGGACTGGCGGATAAATTTGCCCTCGCCTTCGGCCGGCTTCGTGATCGTTTCGCGATAGGCGATCTGCGGCGCGCCCGCGTTGGCTTCCACTTTGAACTCGCGGAACAAACGGTCGCGAATGATCTCCAGGTGCAGCTCGCCCATGCCCGCGATAATAAGCTGGCCGGTTTCCTCGTTGGTGAAGCAGCGGAAAGTCGGGTCTTCCTCCGCCAGGCGCTGCAGTCCTTCGGACATCTTCTCGCGGTCCGCCTTCGTCTTCGGTTCAACCGCCATCGAGATGACCGGCTCCGGAAACGTGGGAGGTTCGAGCATCACATCGAACTCTTCGTGACACAGCGTGTCACCCGTGGTGATGTTCTTGAGGCCAACCAGGGCCGCGATATCGCCTGCGTAGGTCGTCTCCACGTCGATGCGTTTATCAGCCTGGATCATCATCACGCGGCTGACGCGCTCACGCCGGCGGGTGCGCGGGTTGTAAATGGTGTCGCCCTTCTTGAGCTGGCCGCTATAGACCCGGAAGAAGACCAGCTTGCCCACAAACGGATCCGTCCAAAGCTTGAACGCCAGCGAACAGAATTTGCCGTTGTCATCGGAAGGGACCTCCACGGGGGCGTCGCCGCCCGGTTCATGGCC
>DATEKZ010000119.1:0-2984 GCA_035277185.1 Verrucomicrobiia bacterium | reverse complement strand
AAATAGGCGGCCAGATTGCCGTCGGGGCTGATGTCGGCGGTGCCGTCCCCCTGGGTCGGTCCGGCCTTGCGACGGTGGAGCGTGCGGAGCGCTCCACTCCCGGCCAGCTCATAGACCTGGGGAAGCGTGCCGTTCCAGCTGAAACCTCCGAGCGCCCGGTCATCCGGGGCAAAGTGCAGTTGAAATCCGCCGCCCGGGATGGTGACGATGTTCTGCCCCAGCGCCACGTCCCACAGCCGGATGACGCCGTCCCAGCCGGCCGACGCGAGCAGTTCGCCGCCCGAAGTGAACGCCAGGGAAAGCGGGGCGCCGAGATGCCCCCGCAGTTGTTCGAGCCTCTCGCCGGTTTCCGCGTTCCAGAGCGTGACAAAGCGGTCCTCGCTGGCGGTCGCAAGGCGCTGGCCATCGGGATGCCACGCGATCCCGAACACGAGAGACCCGACGGGCAGGCGCCGCAGTATCTGCCCGGAATCCGCAGCCAGAATGTGAACCCAGCCGGGTTCCCCACTGGCAGCGGCCAGCCGCTGGCCGTCGGCGCGAAACGTCAGATTCAAAACGTCCACACCGGGATTCAGCGAACGCATCGCTTCTCCCGAGGCAGCGGAGTGAATCGCTATAACGCCGTCGGATTGGATGATTGCGATTCGGTCCGGGTCCGATACAAAGTCAATCGTATCCCCCAAAGGCTTGCTTTGGACTGTAAGAATCGGTTTTGCGTCGGCCGTACGCCACACACGCACCTCGCCGCTGACGGCGCGAAGGGCCAGCAAATCGCCGCGCGGATTGAACTCCATCCAGTTTATCTCGCCGCCGGCGCCGGGAAGACGATGGAGCAATCGCTCATCGCCGACCGCGTGAATCGTCACGTCGCCCTTCGTGTCCGCGAGTGCAAAACGACGAAGTTCGTGATCGAGACAAACGAACTGTTCCCCGGCAATCAAGCCGTCCTTGCGCCACGCGAGCTTCAAATCCGTGAGCGCCAGAGCGGCGATGGCCTCGTTGCGCAGTTCAAGCGAGGGCCGGATGGCGGCGGCTTTGGCGATGACTTCGAGCGCGTGAAATCTTCGCCCGTCGCGTGTCCCGGCCCGCGTTGCCCTTGCTTCTGAAAGATACGAGTCGCGCAATTTCTCAGTAGCCCGCGACTCCGCCCTTTTGATCCGCACTGCAGCGAGGCTCGAACCAAACGCCACGAACACCAGCAGGAGAATCACTGCGGCTCCCAATCCCGCGACGACCGGATAACGCCGGCACCAGCGCCATGCCTTTCCAATCACACTGATTGGCCGCGCGTGAATCGGCTCGTTTCGAAGGAAACGCCCCAGGTCATCGGCGAGGTCCTGCGCCGTGGCGTAACGTCGCGACGGCTCCTTCTCCAGGCACTTCAAACAGATGGTTTCAAGATCCAGCGGGACGCTGGGATTCAATCTTCGCGGCGCGACGGGATCCACTTCCCTGGCCTGGAACAAGACCTCCTGCACGGTCGCGCCTTGAAACGGCGGCCGTCCCGTGACCAGGTGATACAACATCGCCCCCATCGAATAGACATCGCTCGGTGGACCGATGTCCCGTTGCCGACCCGCCGCCTGCTCGGGCGGCATGAAATTGGGCGAACCGAGCACCTGCCCGGTGACCGTCAGGTTGGAATCGCCTTCCTTCGCCAGGCCAAAATCGGTGACGCGCGGCTGGTCGAAAGTGTCGATCAGCACGTTCGAAGGCTTCAGGTCGCGATGCAGCGTTCCGTGTTGATGCGCAAAATGGATGGCCCGGGCGATAATCCTGAGATACCCCGCGGCGCGTGCCGGCGGGAGGGAACCCTCCTTCACCAGGTCCGCAAGGCTCCGACCTTCGACCAGATCCATGGAAAAATACTGTTGCCCCTCGTGTTCGCCGACTTCGTGGATCGCGACGATGTTCGGATGCTGCAGACGGGCGGCGGCGGCGGCCTCGGCGCGAAAACGCTGCACTGTTTGCGGGCTGGCGAAGTGACCGGCGAGGATCATCTTGATCGCGACAACGCGATTCAGGCCGAGCTGGCGGGCCCGGTACACGACGCCCATCCCGCCGCGCGCGACTTCCTCCAGCAATTCGTAGTCTCCAAAGTAACGGATCAACGGAGGACCGGCGGAAGGCACCCGGACGGACGCGGCATCCTCCGAGGAACCGATCTCGAGGGCTCCGCGAAAGGCGCACAACGGGCAAAACTCCTCCGGGCAATTCGCCGGCAACGGCTCTCCGCAACGGGCGCATTCTCGAGCTTCGGTCATGGAGGGATGGTTCTGGTTGAACGCTTCCGTCAGTTATAGAGGAAAACACCGGCCGGGGTTGCGCGCCCGCATCCGCCCAATGAGCGAACGTTCACGAGCTGATGATTGCCATCAAATAGCGAATCTCGTCATCCAGTTCTGCCGGGTCCGACACGGTTTGGGCGACCTCGTCCCGCACCAGTTCATGAAAGCGCTGGCGCAGGCGATGGGCGGCCGATTTCACCGCCCCTTCGGTGATGCCCCAGCGCGCGCCCAGGGCGGTATAGGTCGGTTCGCCCTTTCCGACCCCGCTGCCGGTTCCCGTCAGTTGCTCGTACAGCTCGATCTTGCCGGCTTCGGCGCATTCGGCGCGGAGGCGTTGTTGCGCCTGGTCCAGAAGGGTCAGCGCCCAGCGACGCTCAAAAATCCGATCCGGACTCGCCTCGTCCACCGGTTCCAGGAGGTAGCGCTCTTCGGCGGTCTGTTGATCCAGTGAAATAAGCGGCCGGCCGCCACCCCGCTTGGCCGCCCGGGCGCGATCGCGCTCGTCGGAAAGAAAATGACGCAGCGAGGCCAGCAGAAACGACCGGAACTTTCCTTTCTTCCGGTCCACCTGGCGGAGGTAGTCCTTTTCGAGAAAACGCTCGAAGAACGCCTGGGTCAGGTCACTGGCTTCCTCCGGATTTCGTCCCTGGCGGCGAATGTAGGCGTAAAGTGGAAACCAGTAGGTCCGGCACAACT